>JAQGHD010000024.1 GCA_028288965.1 Candidatus Saccharimonadota bacterium
AAAAACAGTCAGTATTCTTTGCAACTGCGCGAAAAGCAGAAAGTAAAGCGCTTGTATGGTTTGCTAGAACGCCAATTCAGTAAACTAATGGTGGAAGCCAGCGCGTCTAGGGGTCAATCAGGTAGCATTTTACTGCAGTACTTAGAGCAACGCCTCGATAACGCCGTTTACCGCGCTGGGCTGGCCTCAAGCCGACGCGCCTCTCGCCAGCTCGTAACGCATGGACATTTTATGTTAAACGGCCGGCGGGTAAACATTCCCTCAATTCGCGTCAAGGCTGGTGATAAAATTGTTCTTCGTCCGCACAGCGTAGGGAACGCTTATTTTAAGAATATTGATGAACTGAGCCCTCCGGGCGATATGAATTTAAGTTGGCTGAAGGTCAACCGCAAGAAGTTTGAAATTGATATAACTGGACTACCTTTACGTGAAGAGGTAGAGCCAGATATTAATGAACAATTAATCGTTGAATACTACTCACGATAGGAAAGGTAAGGAACCATACATGTCAAAAACCATTCACACACCAGGACTCGTTCACGTCGACGACCACGGCCAGAGCAGCGCAACATTTACTGTTGAGCCACTGCACACTGGTTACGGAATGACCCTGGGTAATTCATTGCGCCGCGTCTTGCTATCTAGCATTGCCGGTGCAGCTGTGACTTCATTCCGTGTAGAAGGTGCTACTCACGAATTCACTACCTTACCGGGCGTTAAAGAAGACGTGGTGGATATTACTCTCAATCTTAAGGGGATACGTTTCCGCGTATTTGGTGATGAGCCACAAACCCTAAGAGTCACTAAAAATGGCAAGGGAAACGTCACCGCTAAAGACATCGAGACCAACGCCGATGTTGAAATTGTTAACCCCGAGCATGTGATTGCCACGATTGACGAGGCCAAGTCCAAGTTTGTTATGGATATTGTGGTCGAGACTGGCCGCGGCTACCGTACCGTTGAAGAAGGTGGCGCCCGTAAAGCTTCCGACATGATTGCTGTTGATGCCGTATTCAGCCCTGTTATGCGCGTTCGCTACAAGGTAGAGAACACACGTGTTGGCCAAATGACCGATCTGGATAAGTTGCTGATCACTATCGACACTGACGGTTCTATGACCCCGCGTGATGCCTTTGAAGAAGCTGCCGCAATTCTAGTCAACCAGTATACTGCCCTAGCCGGTCAAACCCGACTTGAGCCCAGTGCGCCACTTGGTACTAAGTCAGCCGAAGGCGCCGAAGAAGACGATGACACGCCAGAGTTAATGACTTCTATAGAAGATTTAAATTTGTCGGCTCGTACCACCAATGCGTTGATTAACAACGACATTCATACCCTCAAAGATTTATTTAGCTTAAGCGATGCCGAACTGCGCGACCTGAAAGGTTTTGGCAGCAAAGCATTAGACGAAGTTAAAGAGAAACTAGCGGAGTTGGAGCTTTAATCATGCACCGTCACGGCTATCAAGGCAGGAAACTAGGACGAGAACGCGATCAACGCCGAGCTCTTATTAAGGGCCTGGCCGATTCCTTGATCAAGTACGAGTCCATTGAGACTACCTTGCCAAAAGCCAAAGAAATCGTGCCCTATGTAGAGCGCCTGATCACCAAGGCCAAGAAGGGCGACCTGCATGCTCGCCGTCAGATTATAAGCAGCCTGCAAACTATAGAGAGCGCTCATAAATTAGTTGATGATATTGCCCCCAAGCTGGGAGCCCGTAACAGTGGGCACCTGCGCATCGTAAAAAGCGGTTTCCGCCGCGGCGATCACGCAGCTATGGCTAAAGTTAGCTTTGTGGATGACCTGAAACAGGCGCCCGTATCTAAAGCTGCCGAAAAAGAAGCCAAACCAGCCGTGACTAAACCGGCTGCTCGCAGCACCGCCAAGCCAGCTGCTAAAACGCTGCGAGGAAAGAAATAATGAAGACCTACAGCGCCAAACCAGGCGACGTAACTCGCAAATGGTACATCCTTGATGCCAGTGAAGTGCCCCTTGGCCGTTTGTCTACGGTGGCTGCCCGGCTGTTGCTTGGCAAAGATAAGCCAATGATTACGCACCACATCGATACGGGTGATTTTGTAATTGTTATTAACGCCGACAAGCTTGTTATGACCGGGAATAAGGCCGAAAAGAAAGTCTATTACCATCACAGCCATTATCCAGGGGGACTCAAAGAAGCGTCCCTGACAGAAGTAATCGCCAAGGACTCGTCTCGAGCCGTCCGCCAAGCTATTCGCGGGATGCTACCAGTAAACAAACTTCGTAATGGCCGGCTCAAGCGTCTTAAGATCTATCCAGGCGCCGAGCACCAGCATGAAGCCCAGAAACCAGAAGTTATGTCAGCAAAAGGGAGTAAATAATGGCCAAAGATAGTTATTTTTATGCATTAGGGCGCCGCAAGAGCGCCACAGCTCGCGTTCGACTAATGAGCGGCAAAGGCGGCGTTATTACCGTTAATGGCAAGCCAGCTCAAGAGTATTTTGCTGGCAGTGAGTACTTACTAGCTGAGTTACAAGAACCATTTCAACTGCTCGACATGCAAAACAAGTTTGATGTCAGCGTTGTTGTCAGTGGTGGCGGTCATCACGGTCAAATTGAAGCCATTCGCCTAGGCATCTCTAAGGCGCTGACAGAAGTAAACGAAGATCTTAAAACAACGCTTAAGCGCGCCGGACTACTCAGCCGTGATCCTCGTGAAAAAGAACGCAAGAAGTTTGGCCTGAAGGGCGCTCGTAAACAGCGTCAGTACACCAAACGTTAGCTTGAATCACTCAACCCAAAAGAGATTTCATACAACATCATCGATGCAAAAACGTAACTATTTGTGTCTTGAAACCCTTCCCGACGAACCCTTTGTTCTAGATCTGCTAATAACGCGGGTGTAAGTGGAATTTGAATCGTCTTCGCTTGGCCGTCCTGTACTTGATCAAAACTTAATTCTTGGTCAAGCATATTGAATTCAAGCATTTTTATTGCCATTTCAGAAGTAAAACGCACATCCTCGTTACTGTTCAGTAGCATACGTTTTAGGAGATCCGGAGTGTTATTTGGATCATCACGGGCATCTTCTAGTGCCCTCCGAAAAGCGACCGCTAGTCTAATAATTTCACCAACCCTTTTACCCTCTACTTTTGAATGGTTAAGGAATCGCGTGAATAGCCAAACGGGTATTATCAGATCTAAATGAGACAACGTGGGCTCGGACTCGGCATTATGCATGATGTATTATTATGACACTATTACATAAATGATGCCAATGTTCCTTATTGACAGTAAGATTGGCGTATAGTAATGTAGTCTTCATGCAAAAGTTATTCCAGCAATTTAGTGCATATTGGTTTACCTCCTATCAATTGGCGGTTTGTTCTGTGCGTTCGTAAATAAATTTTGAAAATGTTGAAGAGACCGCCAAGTAGGCGGTTTTTTTATGTCCCACAGCGAAGGGGACCCAGAATTAAAGGAGTAGGTCATGGAACCGATGATAGTAACAAGTTTAGAAGTTCGGATGGAAGACATCCGTAACCAAGCGGCCCTGAGAAAACGGGCTACACTCGAGCAAAAAGCAGCTGACGCTCTCGTGGCAGCCAGAATCGTAATGACAGAAGCAGACGCAGCCCAGGCGGCGAGCGAACAGGAGTTGCTTTGGCAGCCAGCCTAATTCAATTGAGCCAATCGAACATATACGAAAACGCCTTGGTATTGAGCCCGTGCGGCAGGTCACTGGCTGGATGATTTGTCATGGCTTTAAGCGGGAAAATAGCTATAATGACAGTAATGAGTAAACCAGTCATATTAACTGGACTGCGAGCGAACAACGATCTGCACCTAGGTAACTATCTTGGCGCTTTGTTGCCAATGGTTGATATGGCCAAGCAACATGCCGGTGAGTATCAAATCAATTTATTTGTGCCTGATTTGCATAGTTTTACGACGCCAGTTGACCACAGCAAATTATTTGATCAAATACTTCAGAATTTAAAAGTCTTTGCGGCGGCCGGGCTGCCATTGGAACATGAAGATATTCATATATATAGGCAAAGCTTTATCACTGCTCACAGTGAGCTAACTTGGATACTTGATTGTTTTACCGGCTTCGGCGAAATGAGCCGCATGACCCAGTTTAAAGATAAATCGGCCAAATTGAGCCAAGATCGTATTAGCGTTGGTTTGTTTAATTATCCGGTGCTGATGGCTGCCGACATCTTGCTTTATGGAGCCAGTTACGTACCGGTGGGTGATGACCAAACGCAGCATCTTGAGTTTACTCGCGATATTGCTGAGCGAATGAATAAGCAGTTTGGTGATTTGTTTGTAGTGCCAAAGCCAGTGACTGAGCAGCACACGTTTTTTGGCAAAGAACAGGGTCTGCGCGTAAAAGATTTAGTAGATCCAACCAAAAAAATGAGTAAGTCAGATGAGACCGGTACTGGAGTTATCTTTTTGACCGATAACGCCAGCGTTGCGCGTAAAAAGATTATGAGCGCCACCACCGACAGCCTCGGAAAAATTAGCTACGACACGACCAACCAGCCCGGCGTGAGCAACCTGCTGCAAATTCTTGGACTGCTGGCTAATAAGAGCCTTGAGGCGGTGGCCAAAGAGTATGCCGGACAATCACAATACGGTGCGCTCAAGGAAGCCGTCTCTACGGCTGTTGTTGATTTTCTTAGCGATTTTCAAACTAAGCTGGCGGCCGTTGACGAACACGCTCTCCTTAATAAGCTAGCGGCCAGTGAACAAACTATGAACCAGACAGCCAGCCAAACATTGCATAAAGCCCAACAAGCCGTTGGCTTAAGACCAAAGGGTCAATGATCTCGTTTAAAGTCAAAGATAAAGATGTGGGCAAGCGGCTTGATATATTTGTCATAGAAAATATTCCTGAGCTAACCCGTGGCTACGTAAAATCGCTTATTGATAGAAGCGAGATTCTGTTAAATGACCAACCCGCTAAAGCCGGTGAAAGGTTAAAAGCCGGCAATAATGTAAGCATTTTATACGATTTAGCTCGGATTCATGAGATACCAGCTATTGAACTGCCCATTATATACGAAGACGATGACTGCCTAGTCATTAATAAGCCCGTGGGTGTCCTGACTCATAGCAAGGGCAGCTTTAACCCTGAAGCCACTGTGGCCACATTCATTAAAGATAAGGTGACAGGCATGGCAGGCGACCGCGCCGGTATTGTTCATCGGCTGGATCGAGCCACGTCTGGTGTCATTATTGGTGCCAAGTCGCCGGAAGCGCTCGCTTGGCTGCAGAAACAATTCTCCACACGCAAGGTGCATAAAACGTATCAAGCCATAGTGGCCGGACACATTGATCCGCCAGAAGCTATTATTGATATGCCGATTGAGCGCAATCCCAAAAAGCCACAATCCTTTAGAGTTGGTGCCGGCGGTAGACCGGCCACCACACACTACAAAACACTCACCCAAACCACTGGTTTTAGTTTGGTTGAGCTAAAACCCACCACCGGGCGGACCCATCAGCTGCGTGTTCACCTCAGTCAAATCGGCCACCCGATTGTTGGCGACAGTGTCTATGATGGCCAGCCAGCCGATCGGCTCTATTTACACGCCCTGAGCTTAGAGCTAACACTCCCTAACCGCGAACGAAAAACATTTTCCGCACCGTTGCCAACGCAATTCAAGGAGTTTTTAAAAAGCCATGATTTATAACGACCTCACGGCCCAGCAAGTGAAGGCATTTCTTGCTCAGCCCGCTCACGCCTTAATTGTCAATGCTCCGGTGGGGTTTGGAAAGCGCAGCTTGATGCACCAGCTAGCCGCCAGCTTGCTGGACATCGAACCTGGCGGCGTAGTGCAGCATCCGGCGATAACCATCATTCAGCCAGTAAAAAATTCCATAGGTATTGAAGTAATCCGCGATCTTCGGTCTTTTAGCAAACTACGCTCCGCTAATCAAAAAGAGGGTATCCACAGAATCATTCTTATTGAAGATGCCCAAGGACTAACCCGTGAGGCTCAAAATGCTTTTTTGAAGTTATTAGAAGAGCCGCCCGCCGACTTAGTAATTATTATGACCGTCTCTTCACTTGGTCTATTACTGCCGACTATTATTTCTAGGGCTCAGCTAATTCATCTTAAGCCGGTTCCTAAATCTCAAGTTTTAGGCTACTTTAGCGAACAAGGATTTGCCGTCAAAGACACTGAGCGGGCCTATCATCTCAGCGATGGGCGCTTGGGTCTCATGCACGCCATTTTGCAGGAAAGTAACGATCATCCGCTGCTCACCCAGGTTCAGCTTGCCAAAGAAGTCCTCACGGCACCAGCATTTGAACGGCTACAGAAGATTGACGAGCTCAGCAAAGATAAAGCCAATCTGAGTAGCTTTTTGCAAGGGTTACACCGGGTGGTGCAGGCCGCCCTAGCTGGCGCCATAGACAAAAACGATGCCAGGAACATCGAGCGTTGGAAGTTACGCTTACAACAAGTGCATAAAGCACTCGATGGACTTGTTGTTAATGCCAATACCAAACTCCTGCTGACCGATTTGCTACTCAATTTGTGAATTTTGCTATAATAGATCTACATGTTTGAACTTGCCCTTGTAGCCGGATTCGGCATTCTTGTATGGAAAAACGCTAAGCCTCATGATGAGGAACTGTCGGCGCTTCCTCGAAGAATCGGTGATAAACTCGGTAAACTCTGGGACATTGCCCACCAGGGTATGCGGGAAAACCGCTTCCTACGGGCCGAAAAAGCTCTGCTGACTATTCTCAAAATAGACGAAAAAAACGCCGCCGCTTATAACCGCTTGGGCATTCTCTACGCCAAGCAAAAGGAATATAAAGACGCTATAGATTGCTTTGAAATTGCTAGCAGCATTGAAGTTAGCCCCTCTAGTTTGCACAACTTAGGCCTTATTTATTACGAGACAGAGAATTATCAAAAAGCAGCCGTGGCTTTTGAACAAGCCTTAAAACTGGAGGATAAACTGGCCGCCCGCCACATTGCCTACGCCAAGGTGCAGGAAAAACTGGGTAATTCCAAACTTATGCTGCAAGAGCTAGAGATCGCCGCCGAACTCGAACCCAACCAAGAAACTTTTAACTTGCTTATCCACGCCTACGACGAACTCGGCCTAAGTGAGGAATCCAAAAAATACCAAAAAAGACTAGAAAAAATGATCATCCCATCTGGTCGGCCCAAACGCGTACTTCGTCCCAAACGGGTAGTTATTTAGCTTTACAATTCGTCATCATAGCCCTGGGCCCTGGCGAGGGCAAAAATAGTTCAATGATTACCAGGTGCTGGTGTGTTTTGCTTAGATCGTTTATCCAGCACCCACTTTACTGATGGGCTGATCGACTTGTCTGTACGGTGGGTGCAGCCTATCCAGCAACAAGGTCGTCGCATTCCTTCCTTGAGTTCAGAAATAACTCGTTTAACATGTTCGTCCCTTGTCTTTTGTTGTTTCACTGTCACCGTCCAGCAAATCCACTCATTACGTGCTAGTGGCGTTAAGCTCTGCCATGCTACTCGTGCCACTGGGGCAGTAGTAAGTGCTTTTCTTAAGTCGGCAGGCATTTTATGAACCGTTCCGCCGGCTATTTCTGCTTTGGCCATAAGCTTATTCTACCTTGTTTTGTTCCAGTCGTCCCGATTGCTTCATCTGGTGCAGCTTATGCTACGAAGTAGGAACGCTACTTCGTCAAGTATAAACTAAATATTCTGTAGGTCTAAGACTTTCGCAGCAGCAAAAGCTCCTCGCATATACGCTGCTTCTGGGCATCTTTGTGCTGGGTCTACTAACTTGAATCGTTCGAGATGGTCCAAGCCGAAGACATGCTTTTCAATGAAATCATGGCTGTAACCACAGCTGCTAAGCTCGGGATGTGCCTCCATCCACTCACCATCGCTGCATGTAAATATACCGATGCTATCACGTGCTATTTTGTAGTCTGTGGTTTCATTAAAGTAAACCTCATCAAACATAGCATCAAAGCCTGTCATCCATGGATGTGCTAATGCCTCAAGATTTGGTTCACTCATAAAACGATAATACAACCTATACCTATACTTGTCAAAATCTGGTGCAGGGTGTAGGATTCGAACCTACGAAGGCGTAAGCCAACAGATTTACAGTCTGCCGTGTTTGACCGCTTCACTAACCCTGCACAGTAATGAGACAAACCTACGGTTTTTCTTTGCCCCACAAAACAAGTTTTGCGGGGACCCCGGTTTGTCTCATCGCGCCGGCAAAATGGAATACATTTTGTCGGGCTGCTCTTTTCCCTTATCAATGTGCATGGAGCCACCTGTCGGATTCGAACCGACGACCCTCTGTTTACAAAACAGATGCTCTAACCAGCTGAGCTAAGGTGGCGCGTGGCAGCTCTAACAGTTCTCAAGTGTAGCAAAAACAGGGGGAATTTGCTACTATTACCAGGTTATTCTGCCGTTGTAGCTCAGTGGTAGAGCACTTCCATGGTAAGGAAGGGGTCCGGGGTTCAAATCCCCGCAACGGCTCCAATATTTACGGTTCGCGGTTCTCGTGCCGCTCAATAGTCTCGGTAATACTTTTATTGAGGCTTTTTAATTCTTCGATGCTGTGCAAACGAACGGCGGCCACCACGTCGGCTTCTAATCCTTGGCCGGCTTGGGGACGAATTTGGAAAAATAATAGAGTGGGAATATTTTCACTAGTCAGCTGCACAATGTTGCCATCGGTAGCCATTATGGGCACTGTGAAGTTCAATTTACTGAGATCTACCGGGCGGTTATCTTTTGGAGTCATGCTAATAGTATAATCCTTTCACCTAATGAAAGCAGTAGGGGAGTTTACAAAACAGAGGTCATTTGGTAAAATAAGACAAATTCGAAAGGACGTATAGAAGATGGCTAAAAAAGGTGATAAACGACGTATACTTGGCATGGTCAGCGAAGGTTCTGGCGGTCGGCATTATTACACCACCAAAAACACCATGAATACCCCAGATAAGCTGAGTCTACGCAAGTATGACCCAGTGCTGCGTAAGCACGTCTTATACGTCGAAACCAAAAAGAGTTTGGGCCGTAACGAAGTCAAGCCACGTAAGGGCTAGGCAAACCTTTTAGACTAGTGCTGATTACCAGTGATAACTCGTAGTACGGAGGGCTGGTGATTCTTGTCAGTTTCGGCTATCACTAGCATACAAATTGTTTCAGGCGAAACCTCTAAATCAGTTTGTAACTGTAGATCAGCAAATTCATCTATTTTTCCTTCTATAAAATAGACGCGCGTACCTATTCTATCCACGGTATACCAGATTGGTCTATTACCCGTAGCCATATCTTTATTGGCAGTTCGCACTCGTTTAACGCTCGTACCAGTTCGCCGCGGCATGATGCCAGCAGCCATACGCCTGCCTTGCTGTAATATAGCGGCATCATACAAATTCTGTTCATCCCGAGAGGTCTGAGCATGGTCGCGAACGATATTGGAAATAGACCCCAGCTGCGAGTTACCAATGGCTCGTATAACCAAAATCTGAGAGTCTGAGGTTTCAATTCGTTCTATGGGCAGATCTGTTATTTGTCCTTCATTAATCCAAGGCACGCTTAACGGATAACTACCGAGCTGTTCGAAATAGACTTCTGACAAATCCTGGTCATTTTCTTCGCTGAGCTCGGTTACCTGGTCCGTTTCGGACTGAGGAGCTTTGGGCGTTTGTTCTGGCGTTGGTTGTGGTTTGGGTGCCGGACGACTCTTTACGGCAGCTTGGTCATGTGGGTCCAGATTCTGCAGAATGGCGCTGTTACCTTCGGCGATAAATTTATCGACATTGGCTTCCAATGTAGCCAGCATATCCTCCTGTTCAACTAGCAGTTTTTTGACAATGAAGCCATACGGCTCAGCCTGCAATTGCACGAGCAAATCATTTAGGGTTCGCACTTTTCGAGAAATGCGCTTTTCCTCGGTCTTTTCCCGCATTGAGTTAAGGTCAACGTAAGGAGTTGCTCTAACTTCTGTCCGCGTGAGCCGGGCAAAGGCCCGACGCATAAGCCTCTTCTTATGTGCATCTCGCTCAGGTACAATCTCACAAATTTCTTGCAGGTCCTCATCGAGCGCACTGAACACCGTCGCCTTAATATAGGCCGGGATGCGTCCTAAGCTGCCTTGGCTAAAACTAATATCGACGGGGACAGTTCCGGCTTCAATTTCATCAAGTCGCTGAATAAAAAGAGTCCGAGTTTTAGGAGGAATGCTTGTCCATGTATATTGCGGTGTATCGTCGGCATCGTCTGGCACCAATACATTTCCGGCTGCAAGTACCGTTCGATGACTTGTTAAGCGTTCACGGAATTTCTGCAGCTGCAGCAGCTGAGATTGCCGTTCAATTTCGGCTACAAACTCGTCTTGGGAGAGTGTAAGGCCAGATAAATTATCTAAATGTTGTTTTAGTTCGGTAAATTCGTCATCAATATCTGGATACAGCAGCCTGTAACTAAGCTGCTGTCTTACATGGTCAGCTATTTGCTCACCGAGTCTTAAATTGGCCGTCTCACCCGTAAAGGGTTTATCTTCCATAAACGACTATTATACAATCAATTAACTAAATATACTTAAGAAGCCGTGATGGCTTTTGGCAGGGGCATGTGGAATCGAACCACAATCTAAGGTTTTGGAGACCTTTATACTAACCGTTGTACTATGCCCCTTTAAACTACCAGCTCATAATAATCCAAAGTTACCGCATTGTCATCTGTTTGCCATGGCTTTTCAACTATTAACAAATCTGTTATACAATAGGATACATATGAGTAAGCTGTCGTTAAGTAAGCCGCTGTTGATTTTGCTATATGGGTTTCCTGGCTCAGGCAAGACGCATTTTGCCCGTCAACTAAGTGAAACACTTGGTATTGCCCACCTGCAAGGCGACAGGATCCGCTACGAACTGTTTGAGAACCCGCGCTATGACAAAGAGGAAAACGACATTGTGACGCACATTATGGATTACATGACCGAGGTACTATTACAGGCCGGCGTCAGTGTTATTTACGACACCCATGTTTTGCGTTTAGCCCAGCGGCGAGTTTTGCGAGATATGGCCCGAAAGAGCCGAGCTGAGCATGCCCTCATTTGGTTGCAAATTGATAACGATGCCGCCTTTGCCCGTGTCAGCGGGCGTGACCGGCGCAAAGCCGATGACAAATATGCCGTGCCCCTCACACAGCCTCAATTTGAGAAATTGATGGCCGCTATGCAGAATCCCAGAGACGAAGATTACATTGTTATTAGCGGCAAGCACACCTTTAACGCCCAGCGGGGCAGTGTAACTAAGAAATTCTATGAGCTTGGCTATCTCGACGCCGAGACCGCTATGAGCAAAGTTGTTAAACCGGGTATGGTAAATCTCATTCCTAATCCTATGGCTGGCCGTGTAGATCAAGCCCGGCGTAATATAATTATTCGCTAATGCCTAGCCGACAAATACAGTTAGAAGAGGTGGGCCTGGTTACTATTGTCAAGCGACGTGGTGCCAGAAACATTCGCCTGACGATTCAGCCCGATGGCCAAGTTCGGGTCAGCCTGCCAATGTGGGCGTCATATCAGGCGGCCACAGAATTTGTAAAGCAAAAACGAGATTGGATAACCAAAAATCAGGTAAGCAAAAGCCTCATTCATTCGGGGCAACGCATTGGCAAGGCTCATAGGTTGCTATTTGTTCCGAGCCCTACGGCCAGTAAGACTTCGGCTAGGATCAAAGACCAAGAAATACGAGTTACTCATCCTGCAGCCCAGGCGCTTACTACGGCAACCGTCCAGGCAGCCGCACACAAAGCAGCCCTCAGAGCCTTGCGAGACGAGGCCGAGCAGTTATTGCCCCGCCGATTGCGTGAGCTAGCCACGCACAACGAACTGCCCTTTAAGAGCGCCAGTGTCAGGCAACTTAAAACCCGTTGGGGCAGTTGTAGTTCCCAACAACACATCACCTTAAATTACTACCTTATGCAGTTGCCCTGGCCGCTCATCGATTACGTACTGGTACACGAATTGGTGCACACTAAACACATGAATCATGGCCCTGAATTTTGGGAGCTGATGGAGCGGCTGATACCAAGCGCTAGAACCGTGCGTAAGCAACTTAAGGCCTATCGCCCTTGGCTCGTCACGTATTAAATGATGTGACATAATACCAATAATGCTTAAAAAAATCCGCTTTTTACCTACAAATAACGCCGATCTAGAACACGAACGACTGACTAGTTTGATCAACAATATGGCCGATGGCGTCATAGCCACCGATGAGCACGTCAAAATCGTGCTCTATAATGGAGCAGCCCTTAACATTTTAGACGTTAACAGCTCCATAAACAGCAAACCAATCGACGAAGTTTTGAGCTTAATCGATAAAAATAATCAGCCCGTGGATGTCCGCACCCTCATATTAGAAACCAAAACTGCTCTGTCAAACCGCGATTTTCGGCTGCAGTATCCAGATAAAAGCACAATGAATCTCTATATAAGCATCGCGCCAGTTAAACTTGGCTACGGTAAGAATGGTGACAGCGGTTACGTAATATTGATCAGGGATATTACCCGAGAAAAATCTTTAGAAGAAGAACGTGATGAATTCATTAGCGTCTCTAGCCACGAGCTGCGCACGCCAATTGCCATAGCCGAGGGCAATATTAGTAACGCTCTGCTCATTGCCCAAAAAACTGGGGATATGACTAAGATTAAGCAGGCCCTGGAACAAGCGCATAACCAAGTTACTTTCTTGAGCGAACTCGTCAACGACCTATCTACATTATCACGGGCAGAACGCTCGCAGTTACATGTGGAGATCGAGCCGATCAACGCTCATGACTTGTGCCAAGAGCTGGTCGACAATTACCGTCCGGATGCTGAAAAGAAGGGGCTGGAACTCAAGCTAGAGCTCGATCCGCAGCTAGAGTTGTTGCAATCGAGTCGGCTCTATGTCCGTGAGACGCTGCAAAACTTTATCACCAATGCCATTAAATACACCCAAACGGGTAGCGTGACCCTCGGTGCCAGAAATAAGCCAGTCGGGATTGAATTCTATGTAGCCGATACGGGCATTGGCATTAGTAAGTCGGACAAGGAAAAAGTCTTTGATAAATTCTTTCGGTCCGAAGACTTCAGAACCAGGGAAACAAACGGCACGGGCCTAGGGCTATACGTAACCATGAAATTAGCTCGTTTGATCCATGCTGAGATCACTCTGCAAAGTGAGTTAAACAAAGGCTCAACCTTTAGTGTCTATATTCCTAACTTAAAGTAAGCTGCTTTTTGGCCAAAGGTAGTCACTGCCGCGCCAGAGCTTGACGCTCACGGAGTTATGGGCTATGCTTGACACGTCGGAACCTACTCTAGTATGAGTAGGTTTTTAAGTGTAAGGGGTTCTACCAGTGGCCAATGAAGAAAAAAGTTCCAATAAAGCCGCCAAATCCAGCCTGCGGGAACTCGCAACTAAACAAGCAAATAAAAAACAGCCTCGTCGTTTGCGCAGTGCTGCTGGCAAAGTTAGTTTTTTGCTGGTACCGTTTAAATTTATTGGCAAAATTGGCCGGTTTATCATTCCTCCGTATTTCCGCAATAGCTGGAAGGAACTCAAGGAAGTCACTTGGCCCAGCCGTAAAGAAACGCGGCAACTTACGCTCGCTGTTTTTGTGTTCGCCATCATCTTTGGCGCACTTATTACCATCACTGACTACGGTTTAGATAAAGTATTTAGAAAGGTTCTACTTAAATAATGAGTAAGCGATATGACACCAGTAAACAGTGGTACGCCATCCACACCTACAGTGGTTATGAAGAAAAAGTAGCCGAGAGTATCCGCCAACGCGCCGCCACGCTTGACATGGGCGACAAGATTTTTCAGGTGCTTGTCCCTAAGGAAAAAATGATCGAAATTAAGAATGGCAAGCGCAAAGTGGTAGAAAAGCGCATCTTTCAAGGCTACGTTTTAGTACAAATGAAATTAACCGAAGATGCTTGGTACATTGTTCGAAACACTCCCAGCGTGACAGGTTTTGTGGGTAGCGGAAGCGAACCAACACCGGTGAGCAATGACGAAATGGAAAAGATCAACAAGCGCATGGGCCTGGAACAACCCAAACACAAGATTGACTACAATTTGGGCGACGTAGTTTCTATCACTGATGGACCTTTCAAGGGCTTTGACGGCAGCATCAACGAAATTGATCCCCAAAAAGGCAAGCTCAAAGTGCTGGTCAACATGTTTGGCCGCGAAACACCAGTAGAGCTGGACAGTCTACAGGTGAAGCGAGTTTAGGCATGGGCGGTGATTCTCAAAAGGAACTACGCATTGAAGCCCAAGAAATGGAAAAATACGGCTTTGATTCCAGTAACCCTGATGAAATACTGATTTGGCGAGGGCTTGTACGCACAGTTAGTGACGACAAGAAGCCGTATGATTATTCCGAAGATGCATTTGCTTTTGGTAGTGAGCAAAATCCTGGACAACAGGGGTCGGATGTGGTAGAATAGATAAGTTACGCACTCCAGGAGGAGTTTTTTTATGGCAGAGAAAGTAGTAAGAGCAAATCTAAAATTAAAGATCCGTGGCGGCCAAGCTAATGCTGCGCCACCGGTTGGTAGCACCCTGGGACAATATGGGGTCAACATGATGGATTTTATTAATCCATTCAACGAACAGACCAAAGAGATGCAAGGCAAAATGTGCACAGTGCACATTACCATTTATGAAGATCGCACCATGAGTTGGCGAGTAGTTGGTGAGCCAACCGATGACCTTATTCGGGCGGCGCTAAAAATTGACAAAGGTTCGGGTAAGCCCAACAGTGAAAAAATCAGCAAGAAGCTGAGCGACACCCAACTGACCGAAATCGCTACCAACAAAGCCAAAGACATGAACACCGATGACGTCGAAGCTGTAAAGAAAATGGTCGCAGGTACTGCTCGCAGTATGGGCGTAGAGATTGAAGGCTAGGATGGCCGAGTTCCAATCTGGTCCAGCTTTTGAACTACACATGGCAGCCATTGGTGTCGAGACTGCAATTCTGGACGCTACAGACAACTTATACTACGGCCCGTCCGGCTTGGTTTCTGGTGTAGATACCTTACGGGGACACATGTGGCGCGGAGATACCCTAATACAGCAGTATCCTGAAGTGCCTTTTGCTGAAATATGTGAGGCTCAAAGGATTGGTACGTTCTTTTTAGAACTTAATAAGTTAATTTAATTTGTGGGAGGCCGTGACCCGGCCATATGCACCACGAAAGGATCAATAATGGCAGAAGCCAAGAAGAAAGTGACCAAGAAAGTTAAAAAGGAGGTGGGTGATGGGGCTGATCAAAAAGCTAGTCCTAAAAAGCTTGTTACTGAAGAGCCGGAGCAAGAAGTAGTAGCTTCTACAGAGACACAAAAGTCTGAAAAAGTTGCCGTTGCCAAGGCTGGCAAGCATAGTGCCAAGGCCCTCAAAGAAGCTGAGGAAAAAGAAGCCAAAGAAGCTCGCAAAGCCAGTGGGGAAACCCAGGCTGAGGCCAAACCAAAGCCAGCTCAGAAACCAGCTCATTCACGCTTAGAGCGTCAGGGCAAAAAGTTTCGCGAATTGGCCGCTTTGATTGATAAAACTAAGGATTACAGTCTGGCGGAGGCCATCGATCTAGCCACCAAGACTAATCCTGCTAAATTTGACGCCACCGCTGAACTACACATTCGTTTGGGCGTTGATCCACGCCAAGCTGATCAAAATATTCGTAGCACCGTCACCTTACCGGCTGGAACCGGTAAAACTATCCGGGTAGCCGTGTTGGCAGAGGGCGAGCAAGCCTCTGACGCAAAAAAAGCCGGTGCCGACCAGGTTGGGGTAGACGAGTTACTGGCTAAAATCGAGAAGGAAACCTTAGACTTTGATATTTTAGTTGCCACACCAGCCCTGATGGCCAAACTCGGTAAGCATGCTCGCGTGCTCGGACCAAAAGGCTTGATGCCTAACCCAAAGAGCGGCACTGTCACCAACGACACCGCTAAAGCCGTCCAAGAAGCTAAGGCCGGTCGGGTTGAATTCCGAGTAGACAGCACTGGTATTGTCCACATTGGTTTTGGAAAAGTCAGCTTTGGGGCTGACAAGCTGCAACAGAACGCTCGCGCAGTGCTCGACAGCATCAAGGCTGTTAAGCCCGGTTCGCTCAAAGGCGCTTACGTCCAAGCTATCTACGTGACCACCAGCATGGGGCCCAGTATTCGGGTTGCCGTTAGCGAAGCCTAAGTTATAATTGCTGCTATGAGCAAGACCATTGATGGTGGGTTAGTCATAGCCTTTGATGGTCCTGATGGTATTGGTAAATCTACTCAAGCCGCCTTATATAAAGAGTATTTAACCCAGCAGGGTTACATCGCACACCTTACGGCTATGTCCGGTGGGACGCCAATTGGCGAAGCTTTGCGGCAAGCGATGCTTTCGGATAATCCCAGGCCAGCTGAGACTGATGTTTATATTTCACTCGCCATGGGTGTGGCTTTGGCCGAAGATCTAGGGCTGCATAGAGCTCGAGGTGAAATTTGCTTGATTGATCGTAGCCCATTGGCTGTCATTGCTTACAATACCTACGGCAGCCAGTTAGCCAATAAAGAGTGGGGGATGAACGCCGCGGAACTGCTTTTTAAGCGCCTGGCTGTCGACGCCCTGGTGATGTTTACCGCTAATCCAGCGACCATCAATGAGCGCCGAAACATCAGAACCGATAAGCCTCTCGATTTTTATGAAAACAAGGGTGATGCCTATCACCAGCGGGTTAACGAAGGCTATGATTTTGGCAAGCAATTTGCCGCCAAACAGCTTGGCATTCACGTTCTTGACATAGAAGCTGAGGGGCCTAAACAACAGGTTCATCGCTCGGTTGTGCAAACCCTCCAGCCATATCTCCCTAGCTAAACCAGTTTGTTGTAATATCTTTTAAATGCTTGTGAAACTGCTTTGCGGTTTCGTACAATAGTGTGGCAGATACGAGAGGATAAATTTGGGAGTATACAGTAATCTTCAGATAAGACAGGCTATGGCCAGCGGCCATATTGTTTGCGTGCCGTTCAATCCAGACCATATTGCCCACGCCAGTATGGACGTAACGCTCGGTTATTACTTCTATCGCACTGGGCAGGCCAGCAAAGGGTATGTCTATAACCCGTTTGATGAGCGCGATGTAAAGCGCTATTTTGACGAAGTTCATCAAGCAATTCCGCACCAAGATTGGGCTACTGCCAATGGCGTGCGGCTGCTGGCTGGTATTCCGCCGGAGCACCCAGTGATTCCACTAAAACCTGGCGAGCGCATTCTGGCTCACACCCACGAATTTTTTGGGATTAAACCGCCTGGTGCTTATGAAATAAAGTCACGTTCCAGCTGGGGCCGAAATGGGATTGCCGTTTGTTTTGACGCTGGCTGGGTTGATCCTGGCTATATTAATCGGCTAACGCTTGAGATTTACAACTTAAACGAGCATGAGACCGTTCTGCTGCCGGTGGGGGAGCGAATTGCCCAAGCTGTTTTCCACGAAACGGGCGAAGTAGAAGGAAACTATGGCGAGGGACGCGACGCAGTTCAAAGTGGCAAATACCAGGCTGGCACTGATTTGGACCAGTTAATCGCCGATTGGACCCCCGATCAAATGCTTCCCAAGGCCTACCGTGACCAGCGAAATTTGCCGGAGCCGATCCAAGGTTTAAAAGCTCGATGATTAATGATACCTCTGCTACTAGTGGCATCTTTTTAGTAGTTGAAGGTACCGATGGCTCAGGTAAGGGCACGCAGTTTGATAAGTTGGCCAAACGGCTGGTGGCAGAAGGCTACGATGTGGAGACATTTGATTTTCCGCAGTATGACGCTCCTTCCAGTTATTTCGTGAAGGAGTATTTAAACGGCAAATACGGTACCGCCGAGGAAGTCGGACCGTATACCGGATCGCTATTTTTTGCGCTGGATAGATATCAGGCGGCTGCCAGCATTCGGGCGGCACTTGATCGCGGCGCCGTGGTGCTCGCTAATCGCTTTACCGGGTCCAACATGGCGCATCAGGGCACAAAGTTTCGTTATCCGGAAGAACGACGTGGCTACTTTATTTGGTTAGATAATTTAGAGTTTGAGATGCTTAAAATCCCGCGGCCCACTAAGAGCATCGTATTACGGGTGCCAGCCGAAATTGCCCAAGAGCTGGTTGATCAAAAAGCCGAACGCAGCTATACCGATAAAAAGCGTGATTTGCATGAAGCAGACATAGAGCACTTGCGTAAATCCGTAGAAGTTTATGACGAACTGTGCAACTTATTTCCCAAAGATTTTATGCGGTTAGACTGCGTGCGCGGTGAAAGGCTCATGGATATAGATACCATTCATCACCTGTTATACGAAACCATTGAACCGCTGCTGCCCACTAAAGCACTGTCTGCACAAAAATCAGCTGAGACGGCTTCGGATAATCCTTACGTCATCAAAACCAAGACTGGCTATAACGTCACCCAAGCCGGTGAGGACTTTCTACGGGCTGCTGTCACCAGTATAGATGGGCAAGTATATGCTTTTGGTGACAAGCTTAGCCCAATAACTATAGCCGCTGCCATGGCCCGACTCAGCCGTCGTGGTGACGATATGCGTATTACTATTTTGGACGAATTTGCCCATGCGCTTGATAAAGACAAGCAACTGCTGCAGCGAGTCATTACAGCCTTTGGCGACGATTCTGTTCAGCAACTGGTGGCCCAATACGTAGTCGTAGAAGATGCCTCCAACTTACTGACCAAAAAATTGGAGTGGGGCAGGCTGGCCGCTTACCTTGAACAATCTACTCGCTACATTTATTTTGATCAGAAAGATAAGCATGGTGAGTACAAATACTACACGCCGTCTTATCTAGATGACGACACGGCTGCCGCCTACAAAGTCTGCATGGATAAGATATTTGACTTGTACTCGGACATGGTTAGAAAACTTACGGACTACGTACAGATAAGTTCAAATGTGCCTAAGGCCGAGCAAGATGGCGCTTGGCGAAGCGCTACCAGGGCCCAAGCTTGCGATGCTATCCGTCCGGTACTGCCTGTAGCCACTAAATCTACCGTTGGCATTTTTGCCTCTGGCCAAGCTTTAGAAAGCCTTATCATGCACTTACAAAGCGATGAATTACCTGAGGCCGCCCGGGTTGGTCAGCAGCTGCTAGAAGAAGCCCGCAAAGTCATTCCCACGTTCTTAGAGCGAGCTGATAAGCCCGAGCGTGGCGGTGCCATGATTGCCTACCGCTCTAATACTTACCGGGCGGTTCGCAAGCTGAGCCGAACCCATATTAAGGAAAGCTACAGTAGTGACTACCGTGAACCTGCCAGACTAATGAGTTTTTGGCCGCGCAACGAGCTCGATTTAGTGCCCGACTTACTTTATGAACACAGTAATTTGTCACTCAGTGAGCTGCAAGCCCAAGTCCGCAGCTGGACATATGATCAAAAAGCTACTGTTATGGAAACCTATTTTGGCGAACGTTTAAATCGGCGCCATCGTCCCGGCCGGGCCCTGGAAAAAGCCCACTATAGCTGGGATATTGTCTGTGACTATGGTATCTTTCGGGATTTACAGCGGCACCGCATAGTAGACGATCTGGCCTGGCAGGAACTCACACCACGATTTGGCTATGAGATACCCAAGCTCGTAGAAGAAGCTGGGCTGGAAGAGCAATTTGAAAAATGCTTTGAACTAAGCCTGGAGCTCTATGACAGGCTACAGGCCGCCGGCTACCAGCTAGAAGCTCAATACGCCACGCTTCTTGGCCACAAAATGCGTTGGAAAGTAACTTACAATGCCCGTGAAGCTTTTCATTTGCACGAACTGCGGACTTCGCCACAGGGTCACCCGGGCTATAGGAAATTAGTTCTGTATATGCACGAAAAGCTCGCCGAGGTCCATCCGCTGCTGGCTAGTGGTATGAAGTTTGTCAATCAAGACGAGAGCCCGGAACTTACCCGTCTGGCCGCCGAGCGTTATACCCAGTTTAAGCTTGGGCAGCTACAAACCCCGTCTATTGACTAAGGCTTGGTTCATCCTCGGCTATGGCCGTCTCATTCGGATGTTCACCCATAAGTGATTGTATTACTTCTCGGTCAAGTTCTAATAGGGCTGAACCGGTTAACTTACCGGCACTCCGAGCTACTCCTCTTACGTGCGCCAGTTCGATGTGAAGGCGTGTTGTCCTGTCAGCGTCCGGGCTTGGTACCGGCATTCCCAAATATTGATCTAAGCTCATATAATTCTCTGTTTCTCTCTTGCCAGAAATAATCATACTCTTATTAATTTCTAACACAAGAACTTTTAATTGTAGTAGGAGGAACAGGGTCGGTGATGTGGGGGTGGGGGTCTTGGGAAGTTGATCGCGGGTAGGCGATAACACGTCCAAGACGGCGGGGGTTTTCACACCCTTGTTCGAAGTTCGGGATCTTCCGATCTTCCAGCCCTGTACCGTGCGTACAGCCCCATGCCCTCTGGCCAAGCTCTATGTCTCAACGATGCACCGTAATGAGTTTGTTCTCCGATTTAAGCACTCGCCAATACTATGGCAACATGCTTCATACGAAGTCGGCCCACGAGATCACGCAGTTGGCTGGCTTCACTATCAGAGACAAACTGACGGTGTGCTTCAATCTCACTTAGCCAAGCTCGAGCTGATGACAGCTCATTGTTGGCCAGTGCCTCGGCGGCCTCTTCCATCATGTCGGTTATGGACATCATGGCGCTGTTCCTCCAAATTGTGAATGCTACTGTGCGGTTGCACAGAAGCGACTTCCTGGTCTCTCTAATGAGAGTCGGGATGGGGAGAGATTCTCCCAGCCAAACAGTTTCATGACTACTTGGCTGGATTAACCTCAACAAAAAACGGACTCCGGTTGGTTGGAGTCCGTGTTGTTTGCTTTGATTTTTAGATATTATACGTGCACGTCTCCAACCATTATTGCGCCATAAGGAGCACCAAGCCATTGTAGCGGCAGGTGGTCTCATGGGTAGTAATTGTTGGACGTTGCATCACGGCTATTGAATGTACTCTCGTGCTTTTATGATGTCAATAGTGCGCGCCAGCCGTGCTTGACAAAAACAGAGGTAAAAGTTAAAATAACAGCTATCGTTACCAAAGACAGCGACGGCCATCAAAAGCTTAATTATGTCGCCTAGGTAAAAGCAATGCATACGCATCTCTTTATAAGTCTTTGGTTTTACGCCAAAGGCTTTTAATTTGGGTAACGATTAAATCAGTGCTGGTGCCCAGCATAGGTCGACTGGTTTTAAAGAAAAGAGGTAATTATATGGCCCTAACCAAAGCCAAAAAAGAAGAATTAGTTAAAGATTTAAGCAAGCTACTTAGTAGCGCCAAATTAACGGTCGTTGCCAGTTACCCTGGGACCACCGTTAAGGCTATGCAAGATTTGCGTCGCCAAGCTCGAGATAACGGCACCGTGCTAAAGGTTGCCAAAAACCGCTTAGTCAAAAAAGCCTTGGAATCGACAGATTTGAAAGACGTTGATACCACCGCCTTGACCGGACAACTCCTTTACGCCTTTAACAGCGAGGATGAGGTTGCACCGGCTCAAGTACTGGCCAAGTTTGCTAAGACTCAGCCGAGCCTGGTATTTGTGGGTGCGCTCACAGCAGAAGGCACATTTATTGGTGCTGACGATGTTAAGGCGCTGGCCGCCTTGCCCAGCAAGGGTCAACTACGGGCTCAACTGGTCGGCACGATTGGTGCCCCGTTGAGTGGTTTTGTAAACGTTATGTCCGGGAATATTCGCGGCGTGTTAAATGTTCTGAGCGCCCGTGCTGAAACAATTCAATAATATTAGGAGAAAATTATGGCAGATGAAGATAAGAAAGTAGAGACTCCCAAAGAGTTTGAGAAATTAGTAGCCGAGCTAGACAAAATGTCAGCGCTCGAAATTAGTAAGTTTGTTAAGTTCTTAGAAGAGTACTGGGGCGTGAGCGCTGCTGCTCCGGCCGCAGCTGTAGCGGCTGCACCTGCTGGTGATGAAGCTCCAGCCGAAGCTGAAAAAGCTGAGTACGATGTAGTCCTCAAAGACGCTGGCGCTCAAAAAGTAGCTGTTATTAAGGCCGTAAAGGACCTGACTGGTCTGGGTCTTGGTGAAGCTAAAGCTGTTGTAGACGGTGCCCCAAAGACCGTTCTAGAAAAGGCTAAGAAAGAAGACGCCGAAGCCGCCAAGAAAACGCTTGAAGAAGCTGGCGCAACTGTCGAGCTTAGTTAAAAGGTAAAAATTAGTTGCATATTCACCCGTCCTAGCAATAGGGCGGGTGATTTGCCTTTAACGAGAACCGCTTATGATAAACAACGAGTACGATCCGACTTTTTCTGTCCACATCAGTCATCCTGATGAAATGGATCACTCTATGCCATTGTCATTGCCGCTTATTGAAGGGCCAAATGGTAAAAAAGGGGTCAGTGTAGGTGAACTGCAACAAGGGATTTCTTTATTAGCCGCCGATGCCGTTATTTGGCTAGCTAACACACCAGAGCCCAGCACTGAGCGCCCGCCTTTAGAATTCTTTTATGGCGGTTTACAGCTTGATCAAGAAAAATACCAACTCATTATCAACGGCCAGGTGGTAGTCACACCACAAAAAGAATATCAGTTGATCAATTTTTTAATGCAGAATCCTGGCCGTATCATATCTCGAAATCAAATCTGTGAGTCTGTCTGGGGAAATGAGTATAGACGGGGGAGCGACAAGTCTGCTGCGCAAAGCCTAAGAGTGCACATCTGTCGGATACGTCAGAAGCTTGGCCCGTATCATTTATCAATCGTGACCCGCAGAGGTGCAAGTACGCCTGTAGAAAATCGAGCTTCATCACGCCCCACACTTATTGGTGGTTATATGTTTGATCCGAGTGCAAAAGTCGACGAGTAAGATTTATCCACAGTTTTTATAGGTACGCTTTGACTTGGAAAAGCGAACATGGTACGTTTAGGCAGGAAAGTGTAGTAAACAAACACTGAAGTTTCACGGGAGTTACTGGGATGGCAGACCTACCAGATAAACAAATAAAGCGGTTGAAGGCTCTTATTCAAGAAGCCGAGACAAGTTTGGGTGCAGCCAAAGAGTTGCTAGTGAGTTTAGTGGGCGAAGATGTCACGGCCGTGAAAAGCAGCAAAGAAGAAGCCCTTGGTAAGGTTATCGAAGGTGTCTTTGACGGGCAAAACATGGTTGGCAGTGATGGCAAAACCTATCCGGTGCCCGCTAACTACGCCTCAAAGTCTAAACTTGTTCAGGGTGATATCTTAAAGCTAACCATCGCCGATGATGGCGCCTTTTTATATAAGCAAATCGGTCCAATTCCACGCAAACAAGTTGTTGGTACGCTTAAACTCGAGAACGGTCATTATTTTGTAGATGTTGAGGGCAGGAACTACCGCGTATTGCTGGCTAGCGTAACGTATTTCAAGGCTAAGCCTGGCGATCAAGTCAGTGTCAACGTTCCAGAAGACGAAGTTAACGCCGAATGGGCCGCCCTCGAAGCTGCCCTATAAATATTTGCTTATGGTTGTAACAAGTCGGGTCGGTATACTTGCTGTATATGGGAGTTCTTAGACCAGTTATTGCCATGACTCAACGGACCGATAATCCAGCTGAGCATGAGCCGTCTAACAAAATTATAACTTTACCAAACGCTTTGACGCTGGCACGTCCAATTCTGGCTGATCAAGCCGCTCGAAAATTAGTCCAAGGAGAAAAAGGCGCCTTATGGTTAGTTATGGCTATGGCAGCTACTGATATGGAGGGTATACCTGCTCGGTTAATCGACAAATATTTTCCTAATAGTGGCCGCGGAAAGACAAAGTTGGGGGCTGAAGGTGACCAGGTTGCCGATGTCGCCGCCATACTGCGCCTGGGCGAGGCCATTCGGCGGGCCCCTAGGATTAGCCTGCTAGGTAAGACTGCAACCGCTCTAGCCCTGGCCCAAGAGACACGTAAATCTGTATGGGCCGTTAAAGCTGCCTACCGCTACCAATACTATACCGGTGAACGTCTTAGCATACCAACCATCGAGGCCGGCAAAGAAGCCATGGCCGAAAAATTGGTAGCTATTACTTTTGCAGTTGCCACCCATGAAACCGACAATCCTATGGCACGGTTAGCACTTGGTATGGCAGCCATGGGTTTTGCCATACCAGGAGCCCTGCGTGGTGAATCGGTTATGAAGCAGTATAATGCCTCATTCCAACAGATGTTTAGCGTGGCCTTAAGCACACCCTAGAAATATCAACTATCGTAAAACACAACAGCCAATACGCGCCAAAGGTTCTATAATTAATAGGCTATGGGGCAGGCGTTATATAGAAAATACCGGTCGAGAATGCTCGATGAAATTGTGGGGCAAGAACACATTACCACCACGCTAAGTAATGCCCTAAAAAAGGGCATGATTAGTCATGCCTATTTATTTACCGGGCCGCGTGGAGTAGGCAAAACCAGTATTGCCAGAATCTTAGCCCACGAGGTAAACGGCCTGCCGTACGATCAAGAAGCTTCGCATTTGGATATTATTGAAATCGATGCCGCCAGTAACCGTCGGATTGAAGAGATTCGCGACCTGCGCGACAAGGTCCACACAGCGCCTACCAGCAGTCAGTACAAGGTTTATATTATTGATGAAGTACACATGCTCACCAAAGAGGCCTTTAATGCCTTGTTAAAGACGCTCGAGGAACCGCCAGCACACGTTATTTTTATTTTGGCCACCACTGAAATTCATAAAGTGCCAGAAACAATTATCAGCCGCACCCAGCGCTTTACCTTCAAGCCTATCGAGCCAGCCAAGGCACTGAGCCATCTACGCCATATTGCCAAAACCGAAAAAATTACAATTAGCGACGAAGCTTTGATGCTGATTGCCGAACACGGTGGCGGCAGCTTTAGAGATAGCATTAGTTTGCTGGATCAAATTAGTGGCGTTAGGCAAGACAAGATTGAGACTGTGGACGTAGAGGCCATGTTGGGACTGGCACCCCATTCCGCAATAAAACAACTACTAACATTATTAGTTGCCAATGCCAGCCCGAAAGATATTCACGCCTATGTGCGCCAGCTGAGCGAACAGGGCATTGCCGCCACCCAAATTGCCAAACAGCTACAATCCCTCATTAAACACCAGCTGGTGAACGGTGAGCTGGCTATGGAGCTGGAGGAAGCTACGGCACTAATGCGAAAGCTACTGGCTGTCTCGGCATCCGCTAATAGTGATGACGCTCTCTTGATTGCCTTGCTAGAATCTATCAAGCCTGGTCAGCCGGCCGTAAAAACACCTGCCCCAAAACTGGTTGAGCAAGTTGTGGTCACGGAAGAAGTTGTCATCCAACAGCAAGCACCTTTACCGGCCGAACCTCCGGCAAAAAAAGCGGTGGCTCCGGCAAAAACTAAGGACAGCGCGCCGCTCAGTAGTGGGGTTGATTTTTGGGATGAAACACTGGCCACGGTGAAGCAAAGCTACAATACCTTGTACGGCATTTTACGGATGGCTCATCCCGAGCTCAGTGACCAAACCCTAACACTTAAATTTACTTTTCCGTTTCATCAAAAACGAATTAATGAGACTCAGAATCGTCAGCTACTCAGTGACATTATTCAAAGGCAAACCGGCCAAATCTATGAGCTGATTTGTATAGTAGAAAAAACTGGCAGTAAAAAGCCCCGGGCTCTTAGCAAAAAACCCGAGACCAACAAAACATTGCAGACCATAAGCGATATTTTTGGCGACGCAGAGGTGATAGAGTAGGTAACATGGACGAAAAGGGAGCTAAAATACCGCCCCAGAACACCGATGCTGAGGCCAGTCTGCTGGGGGCCATCTTAATCGATAGCGATGCCATAGTAAAAGTGGCCGATATTGTGTCTCCTGATGATTTCTACGACGAACGCCACGCTCGTATCTTTGAAGCTACTGGGCAATTATATGAAAAACACAGCCCCATAGACGTACTGACCTTATCTGATCAGCTTAAAAACACTGGTTATCTAGATATGGTCGGGGGAGCTGCTTATTTAACGGAGCTGACCAACTACGTGCCGACGGCTGCGCACGCCGAACAATACGCCGAGATCGTTGCCCAGAAGGGTATGCGCCGGCGGCTGATTAAGGCCTCCCAAGATATCGTTGGGCTGGGCTATGATGAGGCAAAAAACTTACAAGAACTTATAGAAGAAGCCGAAGCCCGTTTATTTGATGTCAGCCAAAGACATGTCAAGCAAGATGTGGCCAGCCTAGAAAATATATTGAGCGAGAGTTTTGATCGCCTTGATGAACTCCATAAAGATAAAGGTAAAATTCGTGGTGTGGCCACCGGCTATAAGGATTTAGACGAGAAGCTGGCTGGCATGCAGCGCTCTGATTTAATTGTTTTGGCGGCCCGACCATCCATGGGTAAAACCGCTTTGGCCTTAAATTTGGCGCATAACGTTGCTACTAAAACGGAGTTGCCAGTCCTGATTTTTTCTCTAGAAATGAGTAAGGAACAACTGGTAGACCGCTTGTTGTCAATGGAATCAGGAGTCGATGCCTGGGCACTGAGAACCGGTAATTTGACTGACGCTGATTTTGAAAAAATCGGTCAAGCCATGGGTGTATTGAGTGAGGCCCAGATTTATATAGATGACTCGCCTGGTATAACCGTCAGCGATTTGCGCACCAAAGCCCGCCGCGAAGCACATAAACGCCCCTTGGGCCTAGTGATTGTGGATTATATGCAGTTGATGAGCGGTGGCAGCCGATTTGGCAGCGATGGCAACCGTGTCCAAGAAATTTCTGAAATTTCGCGGGGGCTTAAGGGTGTCGCCCGTGAATTAAATGTGCCCCTCCTGGCGCTCAGTCAGTTAAGCCGCTCGGTTGAGAATCGCAGTCCGCAAATTCCGCAACTAGCCGATCTGCGTGAGTCGGGTTCGATTGAGCAAGATTCAGATGTGGTTATGTTTATTTACCGTGAGGAATACTACAATCCTGACACCGACCGTAAGAATATTACCGACATTCTTATCAAGAAACATCGCAATGGTCCAACCGGTGGCATAGAACTTTATTTTGACCGCGAAAAACAACGCTTCCGTAGTCTCGATGCTCGCCATACCGAAGCTTTTTCAGACTAACACGCTTTATACCCTCTCGATTCAGAAACCGCCCACACCGCCCAACTTAAAAGCTAGTGTTATAATTCAAGGAAGCTATGAATATTAAGAAGCTCGTTGTGAATGCAGGGCGTCCATTGGTTGTGTATACGGCAGCCGTATTGGCGGGTACGTTATTATTATTCCGTCATCTTGGTTCGATTACACCTGGCGTCAGTGCAGCCGAGCAAGCCCAAGCTAACTTTGCGAGCAATTTTCAGCGTATTATTGATAATCCACTCTACGCGCCCCAAACTATGCTGTCCTGGTTGGTTCAAAAAATTGGTCAAGGTACACCATTTGGTCTACGCGCACCCAGCGCCCTCATTGGCCTGGCTGTTCTGTGCTCGTTTTATATTTTACTGCGTCAATGGTTCACGCTTCGTATAGCCGCCCTTGGGACACTGTTGTTTGCCTGTTCAAGTTGGTTTCTACATACAGCCCGGATCGGGTTGCCTAACATATTACTAATGAGTATCGTCATATTGGTCATGCTGGCTGTTCGCTTAAAGCACACCGCCCATCCTAAAATTGTATTGCTATTTTTACTTATTGCACTGGCGGCAACAGTCTATATTCCTGGACTGGTTTGGTTTGTGGCTGCTGGCTTGTTTTGGCAAAGAAAAATCATCGTCCACGAAATAAAAGCCTTCCATTTTTCACTTTCATTTCTAGCCGTGCTCTTTAGTCTCCTTTTATTAAGTCCGCTTGTACTGGCATTCCTGAAACACCCACATCTCATCACAGCCTGGCTTGGGCTGCCAAATCAAGTGCCAAGTTTTGGCACGATGGCGCGCAATCTCCTGAATATTCCAGTACAATTATTCGTTCGTGGGCCAAGAAGCCCTAGCTTATGGCTTGGTAGGATACCTATTTTGGATGTCTTTACGAGCATTATGTTTCTGCTTGGCGTATACACCTACAGCCTGCACCTCAGGCTCGATCAAGCGCAAATGATCGGTGGAATTTTTGCTATTGGAGTCATTTTGATTGCCTTAGCCGGCCCAGTTAACCTTACCGTACTATTACCTTGGATTTATGTGGTGGCCATAACCGGACTGGCCTACTTTTGGCAGCAATGGCTGAGTGTGTTTCCAAGAAATCCATTTGCCCGCGGCATAGGCAACGCCTTTTTAATTGCAGTTATCTTACTTGCTTGCGGCTACCATTTGCTGCATTACTTTATAGCCTGGCCCCGCAACACCGATACCAAGCAGATATTTAGCACGACAATCATGAATCGTTAACGGCGGCGCGATTATTTTTTGTGGCACCATGGGAAGCGCCACCCCTGCGAGCAGATAGTTGCACAGGACGTGGGCACAGATAGGCGTTTTTTGTTACAATAGAGGTACTAGAGATAACCGAAGGAGTCTTGTTATGAGTCGATTCGACCAAGCTAAGATGCTATTAAAAGTGAAGAAGATTCAAAAAGAATTGCAAAAGCACATCATTACCACAGAAGAAGGCGATGGTGCTGTTAAGGTAGAAATATCTGGTGAGCAAAAGCTAAAGAAAATTCATATTGATCCTGAATCTGTGGACCTCGATGATATCGGTCAACTGGAGCGATGGGTAGAAGACGCCGTCAAAGAAGCTATCAATCAAAGCCAGAAATATGCAGCTGAAAAAATGCAGCCAATGATGGGAGCACTAGGCGACTTAGGCCTATAAATACATGCAAGTATTGCCACCTGCGTTAACTAAAGTTATCGAAGCCTTAGGTGTGCTGCCCGGTGTGGGTCCCAGAACCGCCGAGCGCTACGCCTATTACTTACTCAAAGCCGATAAGGCTACCTCTGGGCGAATAGCCGACAGTGTAGCTAATTTACATGATCATATTGGCTACTGTAAAAAAACCTTTGCCTTGGTGGACAAAGGTCAGGAGCTTTCGCCGCTATATACTGACCCCAGCCGAGACAAACGGCTAGTAGCCATAGTTGCCGAGCCGTTTGATATTGTGGCGCTAGAAAAAACTGGTCAGTTTAAAGGAACCTACCACGTGCTTGGCGGTCTGGTTTCACCGATAGACGGCATTGGTCCTGATCAGCTCCACATTAAGGAGCTGGTTAAGCGCATTGCCGAGGATAAGGTTAAAGAGATTATTTTAGCTACTAATGCCAGTGTGGAGGGAGAGTCGACGGCTCTGTATATTCAACAGCAACTAGCCGGCAAAAAAGTTAAGATCACGCGGCTAGCCCGCGGTTTGCCAATAGGTGTAGATCTAGAGTACGCCGATCAAATTACCTTAACCCGAGCCCTAGAAGGACGTCAAACACTGTGAAGTTTATGTACTACCCAGTCTAAAGCTCGTCAAGCTAACTAAGTTTCATCTATACTATACCAATGAGCAATACTAAACCTTCAGACATTCAATCTATCATTGATGCAGCCAAAAAAATTGTTATCATTCAGGCTGATAATCCCGATGGGGATAGTTTGGCCAGCAGTTTAGCCCTGGAGCAAATTTTAGGCGACATGGGCAAAGAGCCGTACTTGTATTGCGGGATTGATATGCCGCAGCACCTTACCTATCTGCCGGGCTGGGATAGGGTCAATAAAGAACTACCTGGCCAATTTGATGCCAGCATCATTGTGGATACCAGCAGCCTAAAACTCTTGGAGAGCTTGGAAAAATCCGGCCAAAGACAGTGGATAGCCGCCAAGCCCAGCATTGTCATCGATCACCACAAGGACGTCGTTTCTACTATTAATTTTGCTACCATAGTTTGGAATAAAACGGCGGTGGCCACTGGTGAAGTTTTGTACGAGCTAGCCGCAGAGCTCGGCTGGCCCCTTAATTTGGCGGCTGGCAACATGATTGCCACATCTATTTTATCTGATAGTCTGGGGCTGAGCACTGATCAAACTACGGCACGCAGCATTCACATTATTGCCGAGCTGGTTGAAAAGGGAGTGGAGCTGGCTGCCTTGGACAACATGCGCCGTGAGCTGATGCGTAAGAGCCCAGAACTGGTTCGGTATAAGGGCGAACTGTTGCAGCGAGTGGAATATCATGACAACAACCATATTGCTACCATCACCATCCCCTGGGAAGAAATTGAAAAATATTCGCAGGCCTATAATCCCTCTATGCTGGTCATAGATGAAATGCGTTGGACCGAGAATACTCATATTGCCATTGCTTTTAAGCTGTACAGAGACGGCAAAATTACCGCTAAGCTAAGGGCTAACTTTGGCTCGCCGATTGCCAACAAACTTGCCGAACATTTTGGTGGCGGGGGACACCCTTACGCGAGTGGTTTTAAAATTACCGAAAAGCGACCATTTTCTGAAGTAAAATCAGAGTGCGTCCAATTAGCATCCCAGCTTATTGATGAGCTTAAAAAAGACGTTTCAGCATGAAACTATATAACACTGCCACCAAACAACTAGAAGAAGTTAAGCCAATTCAACCGCCAAAAGTATCAGTTTATTCCTGTGGGCCAACTGTCTATGACTATCCGCACATTGGCAACTGGTTTACATTTATTCGCTATGACGTATTGGTTCGCGCGCTGAAAGCCAGTGGTTTCCAGCCAGATTGGGTCATGAACATAACTGACGTGGGCCATCTTACCAGCGACGCTGACGAAGGCGAAGACAAACTAGAAAAAGGCGCTAAGCGCGAAGGCAAGTCAGCCTGGGATATCGCTAAATTTTACAGTGACTATTTTGTGCAGGGACTTGATCGCTTGAATATTCTTAGGCCGTCGCACCTACCAAAAGCCACCGACCATATTCGTGAGCAGATCGATCTTATTAAAACCCTTGAGCAAAAGGGCTACACCTACCAAATAAGCGACGGCGTGTACTACGACACCAGCAAATTTCCTGACTATGGCAAAATGGCGCACTTGGATCTAGCGCACTTAAAAGAAGGTGCCCGCATAGCGGCCAATCCAGAAAAAAAGAATCCCGTGGACTTTGCCTTATGGAAATTTAGTCCCAGTGGCGCCAAACGCGATATGGAATGGGATAGCCCGTGGGGTAAGGGCTTTCCGGGCTGGCACCTAGAGTGTTCGGCTATGAGCATCAAGTATTTAGGTGAAACACTTGATATTCATGCTGGCGGTATTGACCACATTCCAGTGCATCACACCAACGAAATTGCCCAGAGCGAGGCAGCCACCGGCAAGCCTTTCGCCAATATCTGGGTACACATGAACCACGTAACGGTGGATGCTGAGAAGATCGCCAAGAGCACTGGCAACGGCATAACACTTGAAGACATTGAAGCCAAAGGATTTTCTTTAGAAGCGTTAAGGTTGCTGGTGTTGCAATCCCACTACCGCACCCAAGCCGAATTTAGCTGGGAGACGCTCGAAGCCGCCCAAAACCGACTGAAAGATTTATATGCATGGGCCGATCTTCGACATCAGCCAAATATAGACACTATGCCCAGCGAACTCGATGATCTCTTTGGGGCAACGCGCCAGTCAATGCAACAAGACATGGCAAACGATCTTAACGCACCAGCGGCACTCATAAGTTTAGGAAAGCTAGTTTCGTTCATGCAGCAAATTCCCATTCCAGGCGTTGAAGGGAAGTACACCGATGAGATTTTAAAGTTCATTGATGATTTGCTGGGACTAAAGCTAGATGGTCGTCCTGACATCTCGGACGAGCAAAAACAACTTTTGCAAGAACGTCAAAAAGCCAGACTGTCAGAAGACTGGTCAAAATCCGATGCATTACGCGCCACGCTAGAAACTCAGAAACTTGGCATACGAGACACCAGTTATGGGCAACAGTGGTATCGACTATAGGGCTAGCTGGTTGAATTAACTCTCGCTTATAACTGGCAGAGGTTCTAGTAACTTTTTGCGTTCTAGATAGTCAAGCGCTAGGATGCGCAGGCAACCAGCTATCGGAATGGCCACCAGTCCACCAAGTAATCCGTTAAAACTAACCCCGATAATCACCGAGCTAAAAACCAATAGCGGCGACATATCGGTTGAGTTTGCTTGAATACGTGGCTGCACCACGTAGTTCTCGACTTGCTGATAAAAGATATAGTAGGCCAGCACAATCAGCGCCGTAACTGGTGAGTGAAAAAGGGCTACGGTACTCACAATAATAGCTCCAATGGTGTGGCCGACCAAGGGAATCAAACCGCAAATAAATATAATCACCATTAAGGCAACGGGGTAGCTCACATGCAAAATAAATAGCGGCACTACGATTAAACAGGCCGCCAGCGCAGCTAGGAAAACCTGACCATTCACATAACCCTTTAAGACTCTATACATATCAAGGCTTATGTGTTTTACCCATGCTTCTTTTTCATCCGGCAGTAAACGCTGTATAAACACCAGCCAGTGGGGTCCTTCGATTAGCATCATAAAGGTCAGCACCAGTACCGTTAAGACCGAGAACACACTACTAGTGATGCGTGTCACTGTTGTAAAAGCTGAGCCACTAAAATTTTGCAGTCTATCAGATAATTGCGAGGCAAGTTTATCGGATTGGCTTTCTAAGTGGTAGCGGCGCACAAATTTGCCCAGGCTGGTGTCTTCATTATGAACATCGCTAACTAACTGCGGGGCTTGATCAATAAAGTTACTGGTTTGGCGTACCAGCGGCGGCACCAAGCTACCAATGAAAGCAGCCAGCAAAATCACCACTACTAAAAAGGAGATACTGGTAGCTAGAGTTCGGTTTCCGCGGCCTTTGCTCGGCAAACGCTGAGACAACCAGTGTACTGGAGCGTTCAAAACAAGGCTTAAGAAAAAGGCTATAAAAATAAGAGTCAAGGCGTGCGAGGCGCGCCGGAATAGGGTCACTAGTAGTAAGGACAGAAAAATTAAAGCCAAAACGCGGAGTATGGTGGTGTTGGCGACCGTTATGCGAATAGCTTTGTCTTTTTTTCTAGATTCGAAACCAAACATGGTATTCCTTTATGCCTTTATTATCGCATGTCTCGACGTTTACGCAATGCAGCCTGATAAATTGAGTGCAGCTGCTGGCCAATACGGTTAATGTCATAGCGTCTTACCAGTTCTTGCTGTAACTGATGCAGCTGCTGACGCTTATTCTCATGCTTTAGCAGATCGGCTAACGTATCAGCAAAAGCTACCGTATTGGTTGGATCAAACAAGAAATCGGCTTGATTGGCGAGCACCGATGCATAGCCTGGATTGTTACCACCAAGCACCACACCAGCACCGGCCGCCATGGCCTCTAGCAGTACTATGCCAAAGCTTTCACCGCCCGTAGCTGGGAAGACTGCAATATCAGCACTAGCCAAAAAGCTAGGCTTAGCCGGCTCGTCAATAAAACCACTGAACTTGACCACATCAGTGAGCTGGTGGTCAGCAACTTTTTGCTGTAATAGTGGCAGCAGCGGACCCCGTCCGCCAATCACCACCCTAAATGCGGGCACGTTTGTTCTTTGCTTGAGCTGATACACCGCCTCAAGTAAATGTTGGCTGCCTTTGCGTTCCACCAGTCGGCCCAAGAATGCAATGGTGAGCATGCCGGTAGTGGACTTTTTAAGTCCGACGTAGCGTGACAGATCAATAGGATTGGGTACTACCGTAGATTGAATGCCATAGTAGGCTCTAGCAAATGATTGAGCCGGTTGGGACACCGCCACAATGTCATCAAACCGCTGAAGCTGACGATGCTCAACGGCCCCCAACAAGCGGCTGCCAAACTGAGCCAAGCGGTTAGCCGGTAAAATATGGAAGGTGCCAACCAGAGCGGTTTTGGGAGAGGCGTACTTCATTACTCGGCCACTCATCAGCGGGCTATACGGTAACTGCACATGTAATAGATCAAGCTGCAAATCTTCCAGACACTGCTTAACTACTTGCCGGGAAGCCAAGCGCGGAACCGATAAGCGATTACCATTGAATCGCACTGCTACACTACGCGACAGGCTGTGCACGTTGGGCAGATTACTTGACTCTGTTTGGCTCACCAAGTAATGAACCTCATGACCATGGGCTTGCTGCCACTGCCCAACTGTTCGGACGTACTGCTGAACGCCATCAGGTCTATCAAGCGAATCATCAAATAGGTAGCCAATCTTCATACTTGGGTGGTAGCGTGTTTATGGGTTTGCAGGTAGAGATCCTCGTACTGCTTTACAACGTATTCGTAATTAAATTGCTGCACGTAATCAAGCGCCCAGCTTTGCCATAACTGCCGCAGGGCTTGATCAGTAAGTAACAGTTCTAGTCGGCTAGCAAACTCGTCTATTTCTTTGGGATTTATTAATGAAATGCGACCGTGTTCTCGCAAAACGGACGCGTAGCCGGGGTTGTTGCCGGCCACCGTCACAATACCCATGGCCATAGCTTCTAGCAGCACAATGCCAAAACTCTCGCCATACAAAGCCGGTGAGCAAAACAGATCGGCATCAGCCATTAGTTTTAATTTTTCGGCTTGCGAAACAAAACCTTTAAACGTTACGTGCGGTATTTGCTTGTCGCGTACGTAATCCTCAAGCTTGGCGCGGTCCGGCCCATCCCCGGCAATGATTAAGGTAGCATCTGGATACTTAGGTGTGAGGAGTTCAAATGCTTTGAGTAAATACTTCACCCCTTTGCGTTTTTCCAACCTGCCAATGTATAAAATTGTTTTGCCTAAATGCTTTTTAGGCGGTAGCTTGTACGTCTGCAAATCGATACCGTTGGGAATAATCGTTATCGGCTTTTGCGTCAGGCTACGGACATATAAAGCGGCCGCCTCGGAAACTGCGCTTAAACCATCGAGATATTTTAAGATCGAACGCGTGTAGGGGGTAATGACCCGCTCAATAGTTTTAGACATAACCGACTCTGGCAGTTTGGCATGAAAAGTGGCTACCACGGGACAAGCACAACGACTTAAAATTTGCCGGCTGAGCATCGGTACCCATGGCTCGTGAAAGTGCAGCAAATCAAACTGCTCACGGGCCAGTAAGGTATCAATGGTTTCATTATTGGGCGCGGCCGATATCTGTGCGGTGGTATGGAATGGTGATTTTATGTCTGTGGCGCCACCAATAAAAATAATGTGCGGGTTCTCGTGTTGTTCGGAGCTGGCGCGGGGCTGAGGTGTAATAATTTTTGCTGTGTGGCCGCGTTTTTCCAAACCAGCTTGCAGCGCGATTACACACTCTTGCACGCCGCCACCACGAAACATGTTATACGGGCAGACGATGCCAATCTTCATCTATAGCAGTATACCTTAAAAGCTCCTGAAACATGTTTTGGTCCCTGGCTTAAGTTTTGGCCAGTAGCTGGCGAATTTTTCGGGGAAAGAAGGGTGCTACTTCTTTGGCCGTAGCAATCACGGTGTGTGAATGGCCGCCCATATCTGATTTGATGAGTGTAACTTTATTAAAAATGACAGCCAGGTGCTGCTCAACCAGATAGTTATCAAAATAACGATCTCCGTCAACGCTAATGTGATACACCGGCAAGTCTACTTGTTTATTACCAAGATCGAGCGTAAACATTTCGTGCGCTGTTTTCATGTAAGTCCGTACCTCGTTGCTGCGCCATAAGCCAATTTCAAAATTAATTCGCTCGGCACGTATCTCTGGCGTTGCATCTTTGAGTTTTTCATTCCTATTTTCAACCAGCTTATACGTCAGGCGAATCAAGGTCGGCTGAAACAGGAGGGTACGGATGGACCAGGCTATCAAGCGATTGGTGCAAATAAAAGTTCCCGCTCGCATCAAATAATAGTTACGGCGCTTTATGCGGAAATCATCTTTGTGCACAAAGCCCACCACACTGACAACTAAATCGACACGCTTGGCTATGTCAGGATACTTTTGGAGCATTTTAGCTACGACGATAAAGCCGAACGACATGCCCACCACTGTAATACGCCGGCGGCCAAAACGCAGACGTATGAACGAGGCCAGATAATCTGCTAGATTGTCGAGAGTTGGGACCATGCCAATTTTGTAAAAAGCGTCCATGCCACCAAAGCCCGGTAAGTCTGGCATGGTAACCGAACCATATTTGTTTAAGGCTTCAGCAAAGCCAACGTAACGTTCCAGGCTAGCGTGATGGCCATAAATAAACAATAGTTCACGCTTTTTACTTTTTGGCGCCGCCAAATGTAACATGCGGCCACGAAGCCCATTCATATTAAGCGGCACAATATGATCAATAGCTTTTTTGGTTTTAGTAGCTGCCATGTCATAGCAATGTACCAAGAAATTACAGATCAGCGCAACCATAAGCATGATAAATTGTGCATTTTGGCTTAGGAGTGGATAAACTATCTTGACATATGGGGTAATAGGAGGAAACTGAGATTATAAGCTTAAAAAGCAACACAACAGAAAGGCAAGGGAAACATGGTAGCCGTTTTAGAAAGTGATGTATGGCGTGATGAACAGTTTGGTAGCTATAGTGAAGCAAGATATCCTGGTATCCCGGCAGGACAGGAACGAGAATATATGCTTCGGGAAACCAGCGCTCCGTATTGGCAAGATGTCTTGGCGGGATTTGATATGCGCCTGCACGGGACGGGCAGCGCACGCGTAGAACATAGCAGCGTGGAAATGACTCGAGAAGCCACCGGCGTATACATTGCCCGGCACATGAACAAATTGATTGACCGAGACGCCGACACTAAACTAGAGAGGGTAGTAGTGGTTTACGAGCCAACCGATGTCGACGAAGAACTTATGTACTATGGGATCAGCGGCATATTGCGCACTCCCCACCGCCAGCCTAGAAATTTCGATCAAGAGATTTTTAGAAAGTTAAGTTTTGATGACGTGATGCGTTACCGCCATGTTGGCCGAGCTGGTTTGCACTGGCGTTTGGTAAAATAGCTGTTTTAAGCTAAAATCAATCTGTTAATTAGCCTTTGGGCCTATTATGCAGATTATTGGGGAGTGGCCAAGCGGTAAGGCACCAGTTTTTGGTACTGGCATTCGGGGGTTCGAATCCCTCCTCCCCAGCCAAGCATTGACATTTATATTAATTTATATTTATATACATTATATGGCTGAAGCGTGTAAAGATTTTTGCCCTAGAATTCAAGCTTTAGAAAACTTAGCCGGTACTTATAGGCCTGAAACTGCTTTCGGATATCATGCTGGTTCAGCACAAATGCAGCTAGCATGGGAAGAGCGGCGACTCGCTGCATGTAGTGCGGCTGATATGTGCGAAGGCCCGGTTGAAATAACTACTGAGGAGGTTATAGTCCGTGGTTCTATAAAGCAACTATTTCGCAAAAGAACGGAAAATGTGGCTCAGTTTGAATGTGGGCTTAGTAGTGACACTGTATGATTTAGACTCTCTAGCATATCGGAGAATTCCTGAAACTCATCCATCATCCCCAGCCAGGGTTATTTGAGAGGTTTTTAGACCTCTCGGATAACCCTGTTTTGATGACAGGATTCGAACGGGATGGCCCGATGGCCATCCCCGGCACTTTTGGCGCTTGAGCGACAAAAGCGAACCTCTCCTCCCCAGCCAAGATTTGAAAAACGCGCTATTATAGAATTATGGAATGCCCAGTCTGCAAACAAGCAATGAAGAAAGTCCGTTGGCATATTACTTATGATGCCAATGAAAAGGAATTCGACCATACCACGTATCACTGCAAAACTGACGATGTTTGGGCCACTACTGAAATCCCAAAAAGCGATTCAAGTGAGCAGAACGGCTAAATCTTTTTTGGTTTTTGCGTAGTCCGGATGATGCATCGCGGTTCTAAACTCATCCACTAACCCCAGCCAAAAAATGCATGTGTTAAAGTATAAGCAATATGGAAAATACCGGCCCTGTGCTTCCGCCGCAAACTCCTCAAGACATTCCGCCCGTACCCGGTGTAGTAGCTCAACCACCCGTATATGATGTGCAGCCGCCCAAGAAATCACGGCGAACAATTATAATTGTAGCTGTGGTGGTTATCCTGCTGGTAATAGGCGTTATGGCCGCTGTTATTATGCAGAAAAAGCCAGTCGCAAAAACAACTCCAGCAGACAACGCTTTGCTGGGATCCAAAATCAAAAGCGCCGGTGATGATTACGTGCAAAAAGATAAGTCTGGGGCGAACGATCAATATTACCGTAAAAACGCCGCGGAATACCAGGCAATTGCCAAGTCATTTACTTTTGATACGTACGACACGACTTACTCGACTACCGACATTAAGCTATCAAAAAGAGTCACCACGGCTATTACAGGCGAAGCTAAAAATATGTTTATGGTCTATGCCACACTGGTTAATGGCGGCTTTAATCCTTATGCCAGTACGGAAGTTATAAAAATCCAGAGTTTTGATATACGCGATTTTCCAGGCTACACCAGCAATTGCGGGCCCATCTTGTTGATAATCGCCAATGCCCGTCAAGATAACAGCTTTCCCTGTAAGACCACCTCCGAAAAGTTCCTGGGCACCGTGGTCTACAAAGGCATAGGCGCCGGGGCCGATCAGTATAGTGTGACCATCAATAACACTCGCATTACTATCACAGCCAGAAGCGAACAAGAAGCGCTGGCCGTGATGCGGTCCATGAAAAAAGTGCCGGCTACTCAGCTCGACTTTTTTATCAAGAACTAACAAACAAAAGACACCCGTTATAGGACGCTAGGCCATACCTACGGCTTCCATCCCAGCCATCACAGTTCCGGACGACACAATAGGGCACTGGTAACTATCTCGCCGAAGGTCTAATATTTGGTCGTCTTAACTAGCCGGACTACCCGAGATATTGACCAGCCAGCTAATGCCGAACTTATCATTAAGCATGCCAAAGGTGTCGCCCCAAATGGCTTTTTCTAGCGGCATGGTAATAGTGCCGCCATCTGCTAGCTTCTTAAAATAGTCAGTGAGTTCGGCCTCGTTATCGCCACTCAGCGAGACGCTAAAGTTGGTGCCCGGTTTGTATTCCATTCGAGCCGGTGTGTCAGAAGCCATGAGGGTCAAACCATCGTCGCTTACTAGCGAGGCATGCATGATCAAGTTATCCTCGCTCGGATCCTTGGAGCCATTCAACTCTTTAAACGTTTGCAGATCCAGTTTGCCACCAAAGACACTTTTATAAAATTCCATCGCCTGGCGGGTATTATCTTTAAAACTTATGTAGGGGTTTAGTTTGGTTGGCATAGGGACTCCTTGGTTAATCAATGTCTCTATCTTATCAGATATGTTAAAAGCGGCCGGTGCGGAAGTGGGGGAGATAAATCTCCTGATCCCAGTTCCGCCCGTGCCGCTTAAAACAATTTGCA
>JAQGHD010000016.1 GCA_028288965.1 Candidatus Saccharimonadota bacterium
TCTGGCAACTTAATCAAACTACTAATCGTATGGTTCAAATAGAAACACGTTTGTTGGCGCTTGAACAACAGATGAAAATACTTATGCAGTCGATGCAAAAGTTCATGCAGCAACAACAAACGCAAACTTCTCAAAATAGTTTTATGCTATCTAACCTGTCTCCTAAACCAGATGAGCAACCGGTGGCCCAGCAGCCGGCACCTGTACGGCAACCGCTTCCGTCGTACTAGTAATTAGTTTTGGGCTTGCTGAGTGAAGTAATTAATCTCGTTCACTATGTCGAGCAAGGCTTGGGCGCGAGCTTTTTCGTCTTTGATTTCGCCTGCGGCTTGGTAAGCAACTTTAATCAGATCTTGATTGTCCGAGGCTTGGATCATCATCATGGTGGTGCGGAACTTTTCTTCGGGCGATTGATCTAGATGATCAACAAGTGGTGAAAGTTGCTGCAAGGCTTGTTGCTTAATGTTGAGCAAGTCATCGGTATCGGTGTGATTGAGTATGTCCTCCGAGCTACCGGTGTGATCATCCACGGCTGGTAGCGTGGTAGCTGGCGGTACACTGACACCGACCTCATCAGCTGGCTCGTCCTGGTCGTGGCTTGTGGGGCTGATTACTGGTGCGCCCGTACTCGTTGGTGGGTCGTACGAATCATCCTGCATAGCTGGAGCTGGTGCGGTAGGCTCGGTAAGGTCAGGCTGCGCCGGCGCAACTTGGCTAGTCGTTTGATTTTCGTCTGTGTCATCGTGTGAATCGTGCCCGAACATAACCACCCCCTGTTACCAATTTCGTATATAGTATATGGTATCAGTATAAAACATAAACGCTTTTGGAGGAACAATTTTGCTCGATGATCTAAAGTATATCCACGAACGCGATGCCCAGGACGCTCTGGGACTGGCCGAGAAGCAGTGGCAGCAATATAAGCAAAATTTTGGTTTTACTACCAGCTTTCCTCGTCCAATTCATAACGTTATTGTGGCCGGGATGGGTGGCTCAGGTTTGGCCGCTAAGGCCTTCAAGAATTGGCCGGGCCTTGTCGTGCCGTTTGAGGTGGTGCAAGACTATACGTTGCCGGCCTATGCGGCTGCCAACACTCTAGTTATCTGCTCGAGTTATTCTGGTAATACCGAAGAAGAGTTGGCTATTTTGGACCAAGCCCTCATGCAGGAAAAGCCGGCCGAAAGTCGACCAATGGTAGTCGTGATTGATTCTGGCGGGAAACTGGCTACTGTGGCCAAGGAGCACGTCCTGCCAACTATTCAGTTGCCTACTGGCTTTCAACCGCGCATGACGTTTGGGTATCAACTGAGGGCACTGGTGGAAGTTTGCGAGAGCGCTGGACTGCTCAGCGGAGCCGCCTCACAGCTCGAGACAGCGGCGGATTGGCTCAAAGATCAAATGACCAATTGGCTACCCACGGTTCCGGTTGCTAAAAATCCTGCCAAGCAACTAGCTCAAGAAGTTATGGGAAAATCACCGGTTATCTACGCCAGTACTGTGTTTTTTCCGGCTGCCTACAAGTGGAAGATTAGCTTTAATGAAAATGCCAAAAATCTGGCCTGGTGCAATCAGTACCCAGAGTTTAACCACAACGAATTTTTAGGCTGGACCAGTCATCCTACCGAAAAACCCTACGCCGTAATTGAACTGCGCAGCTCGATCGATAATCCTCGGATCCAAAAGCGCTTTAGTGTCAGCGAGCAGTTACTTTCAGGCAAACGGCCAGCCCCGGAAATTGTGCAGCTGCAAGGTGAGAATTTTGTTCAGCAAATGGTTTGGGCGATTGCGCTGGGCGATTTTGTCAGTTTGTACCTGGCGCTGCTCAATGGGCTCAACCCTACGCCGGTGGAAATGATTGAAAAACTGAAAACCATGCTTGGCTAAGAGTCTAAAGAGTTATATAACTTAAGCAAGGAGTTAGCCATGGACCCTAAACAACTTTTCAATAAAGCCTTACAGCAAGCTGCTACCTGTATTCGCGGTGTCCAAACGCACCAGCTGACTAACAGCACTCCGTGTACCGAATGGGATCTTAAGGCGTTACTGAACCACATGGTCTATGAGCTACTTTGGATTCCGCCGCTATTGCAGGGCCAGACCATTGCCGAGGTAGGCGATCAATTTGATGGCGATGTGCTTAGTGGGGATTTTATGTCTGCCTGGAGCAAAGCGTCCGATCAAGCTCAAAAAGCCGTAGCGGCCGCCGACCCGGAAGCCACAGTTCGTTTGTCTTACGGTGATCGCCAGGCCAAGGATTACATTAAAGAAACCGGCACCGATATTTTTATTCATACCTGGGACACGGCCCAAGCCATTGCATGTACATTGACGCTCGACGAAGCCATTGCTAAAGAAATTTATGACGGTGCGCTGCCCAATAAAGATTCATTTAAAAATAGCGGTTTGTTTGCTGACCCCATAGCTGTGCCCCTCAATGCCGATATTCAAACCAAATTACTGGGATTACTTGGCAGAAAGGCCCAAGCTGTTTGATAAAAGAGATTATTATGCAAAAACCCAACCAATGTCTCTGCACCCCACAGGAAATAACGCAGCTCGGCACTATTTTGTCGGTGTGGGCGCACCCCGATGATGAAAGCTACAGCTGCGCCGGCATTATGGCTGCCGCTACCCAAAACGGACAGCGAGTAGTCTGCCTGACAGCCACCAAGGGTGAGCTTGGCGTTCAGGATGAAAGTCGCTGGCCAGCCGCCCGTTTGGCTGACATTCGTGCCGAGGAAATGATGGGTGCCTTGAAAGCTCTGGGACTGGCCGAACATCACTGGCTAGGCTATCACGATGGTGGGTGCGATAGGGTGCCGGCGAACGAAGCCGTGGCCAAAATCAAAGCGTTTATTGCTGATATAAAGCCCAATACTATTTTAACTTTTGGACCCGATGGCATGACTGGTCACCCTGATCACCAAACGGTCTCCAAATGGGTGGACCAGGCCGTTCGCGGGACAGACATTACGGTTTATCACGCCGTCCAAGAAGAGCAGGTGTATGTGGACTTTTTAGAGGAAGCCGATAAAAAGTTCAACATCTTTTTTAACATAGATAAACCGCCGCTACGCAAAACCGATACTTGCGCCATTGCCTTAAACGTCACCGGCGAACTGCTAAATAAAAAATACGCTGCGCTCAAAGCCATGCCTTCTCAAACCGAAGCTATACTGAGTAGTACGCCCAAAGAACAACTCAACCGCATGCTGACTATTGAATGCTTTGTGACCGCTAAATAGGTTTGTCTTTGAGTTTGAGTAAGTAGCCCAGGTAGCTAACGATGACGTGGATACCACCCCACAACACAATAATCAGGCAGTAGCCACGGAAGGTCAAAAGCGCCACCGGCGCGCTCAAAAGCAGGCCACCTAAGATGTAATCAACTTGATCAAACGGAAACCAGCTGGCGCCGGCTGGGACACCAACTTGGCGTTTGAAAAAACTTTCTACGGCGTCACCAAGTAGCGCTCCCAGGCCAAGTAATGCGCCAAGCAACCAGTAGTGGTTGCTGTAAAAGTGCATCAAGTTACCAGCCTCATAAAAAAAACCAGGTCTGGTGAGTCGACCAATTTGGTGGCTCCAAATACGGTGTTGAATCCAAATGGTCAGCGTGGCCATCAGCACACCAAAAATGAGGCCGCGCCAGGTTTTGTTATCACCAAATAGGCGTTTGCCGCGCCAGCTTTTGCCAAAATCAAGCGGCGTTTTCCAACGGTGCAGCACCGGAAACTTGTTAGCAAACACCGGGCTGGCGTTGGCGATGCCAGCCGGCAGAAAGAACCACAAGCCAAGCAGGATGTTTCTCATTTATTCCTCCGTAATTTTTTAGCAAAACGATGAAACTTAGGATACAGCAGGGTTTGCAAGGGCGGGCGATTGGCAATGAGTTTGGCCTTGGGCATGAGTTCCATAAGTGTGTCTTTGGTAGGCAGCTCATCCAGTAGGGTATAGCAGGTGCCCAGGCCTTTCAGCCCGTGGGCATCGCTGCTAGCCGCCCGCACCCGTTGGTGGAGGGTGGCAAAAGCCGCCGCTTCCGGGCCACGGTTTTGAAAGAAAGCTCGGCCATTATGCACCTCTATAATATCTACATAATCGATAATTTCCTCTAAGGTGCTTTTGGCGATGCCTGAGCGGACGGTTTCAAAAGGGTGGGGAATATAGACCAAGCCTTTTTGGGCTTTTATGGCTTGGACAGTTGCCTGAGGTGACATGTTTGGCGCAATAGGCAGAGTGAGGTACAGGCCAATAATCTCGCCAGCGGTGGTAGTGATTTCTTCGCCCACAATTACCTTATCGTTAAATTCTTTTTGCAATGAGGCGGCTAGGTCTATGCGATTATGATCTGTTATGGCCAAGCAATCCAGCACGTTTTGGCGCAGTATTTCTCGGTATTGTTCAAGCTTGATGCCGCCGTCCGGTGACGCTTCAGAATGGGTGTGCAAGTCTACCTTGAAGTTCATTACAGGGCCTTACGAATTCCGTTCAATCGTTGAAAGACTGTGACCAGTGCCAGTAGGGCAATGATTACCACAGCTACGTTCAGCTTGTTAAACAGTAGCCCTAAGACAATCAGTACCATCCGCAAATCAAAGCTTAATAGGCCACTGCGAAAGGCTTTATTGGTGGCATGCTTGGTGCTTATCACAGCTTCGCCCCAGGCGTTGACGTAACTAACTAGCAGTGAGGCGCCCAGGGCGGCGGTGGCCCAGACAGCTGAGGTTGGGCGATGGCCAAACGCAAAGGCGTAGGTAATGCCGATATATAAAATGATTTCTTTGAACCTATCAGATATAGAATCGAGTAGCATGCCAATTTTGCTGGAGCTATTTTGCAAGCGAGCCAACTCACCGTCCAGCGCGTCAAACAGGCCGAAGATAACCAGCAGTAAAACTGCCCAGCGGGTATGCCAAGTAGCAATCAGCCAGGCTACTGGAATGTGGGCCAGCAGGGAAGTAATCGTGACGGCATTAGGACTAACGCGTCCACCCGAGGCTTGATTAACTGCCTTAGCCACCTTACGCATCACCGTTCTAACCCCATCTCTTAGAACGTCAAGTGCTTTATACAGGGGTTCCATAGCTTCATTATACGTTAAGTCTCGCGTAAAAGCTGAGCATGCTTCCTTTTTTTGGCACCTCGGAAGCGCCGAGTGTGCCACCCTTTGGCGCACACTCGGTGACCCGCAAGTGCCAACAAAAAGTGGAGCATGCTCAGTTAGGCCCACCGATTGGTATAATGAAGCAATGCCAAAGTTTAAATTCTTAAGTCCCAAAGAACGGGATCTTGTCATAATCTTTGGTGTCTCCAATCTGGTGTGCATCCTATTTTTTGCCATTCGGGTGATGGATAGTCACAGCTGGCGATACTTCTTTCTGTTTTGGAACCTGTTTTTAGCCTGGCTGCCACTGGTATTTGCGTGGTGGCTCGCTAAAGTGATAAGTAAGGGCAGGTGGTTTAGCCTGGGCCCACTGGTTCTCACGGCCCTGTGGCTTGGTTTTTTGCCAAACAGTTTTTATCTCACCAGTGACCTGATTCATCTCCAAAGTACTGGCGAAGTGAGCCTGCTCTTTGATGTGGTGATGTTCATGGCCTTTATTTGGGCGGCATTGCTGCTAGGTTTTACTAGTCTCATCATGGTACATAAACAGTTACTCAAGCGAATCGATCGGGGTACCGCTCACGGCCTGATCACCATCGTGCTGCTTATTTGCAGCTTTGCTATTTATTTGGGGCGTTATCTGCGCTGGAGCACCTGGGATGTGCTGGTCAATCCGGCCGGCATTTTGTTTGATGTAACAGATAGGTTCATCTCACCGAGCGCCCATCCCCAAACCTTCACCACCACCGCTACCTTCTTTATTTTGTATGGCAGTATGTACATCGCCATTTGGCGATTAATTGATCTTCTCAAGGCAGACGAAACCGCCGCTCGCTGATATACTTAAGCTGAAATGGAACAGGTGAGACAGGCTATCAAGGCGCTTAGCCATACATTGTTCAATGTTGATATTGATCCTGAACTGACGCGCCCCGATGAGCAATTTGGTGATTATGCCACCAACGTTGCCCTGCAGCTGGCTGCTCAACTTAAGCAAAAACCGCGGGAGATCGCTGAAAAACTGACGGCCGAGCTAAAAAACCAGCTGGCTGATCAAGTCAGCGAGGTCAACATTGCCGGTCCGGGCTTTATCAATCTGCGCCTTAAAGACCAAACATTAGCTCAGGCTGCCCTAAAAACCGATCTTCAAAAACCGCTGAACAAAAAAGTAGTGGTAATTGAGTATTCTGATCCCAATCCTTTTAAGGTGCTACACGCCGGGCACCTTTACACCACGGTGGTTGGCGATGTGATTGCTAAGATGCTAGAAACCGCTGGCGCTACCGTGCACCGACTGAATTACGGCGGAGATGTGGGCTTGCATGTTGGAAAAACTATGTGGGCCATATTACAGCACATTGGCGGCGAGTACCCAGAGGAGCTGGCCAAAGTAAAGCCGGCCGAGCGTTTGGAGTGGTTGAGCGCCAGATACATCGAGGGCAACCAGGCCTACGAAGATGATCCAGCCGCCAGACAGGCGATTATCGAACTCAACAAGCGGGTATATCAATTGCACGAAGCAAAAGACAAGACCACCAAGTTTGCCCAAATTTATTGGACCGGCCGGCAGTGGAGCTACCAAGGTTTTGATGCGCTGTACGCACAGCTCCAGATATCACCGTTTGAAAAATATATCCCAGAAAGTGAAGTCACGCCGCTTGGGCTAGAGATTGTCCAAGAGGGCCTTAAAAAAGGCGTCTTTGAAAAATCAGATGGGGCAGTGGTATTTAAGGGTGAAGAGCATGGTTTGCACACCAGGGTGTTCATTAATGCTAATGGATTGCCGACGTACGAGGCCAAAGATCTTGGCCTAGCTGCCAAAAAATGGCAAGACTACAAGTTTGATTTAAACGTGATTGTGACCGCTAACGACATCGCTGAGTACATGAAGGTAGTTTTAAAAGCGCTTAGTCATTTTTATCCGGAAGTTGTCAGTCGCAGCCAGCACCTAACGCATGGAGTCATTAAACTACCTGGTGGGGTAAAGATGAGCTCCCGCAAGGGCAATATCCTGAGGGCCACCGATATTTTAGAGGCCGCTCGCGAGGCCAATCTTAAGGCAGTTAAAAACGATAATCACACCACTGTTCTGGCCGCCGTAAAATATGCCTTCTTGCGTCAGCGCATCGGCGGAGATATTGTCTACGATCCGGCAGAATCGGTAGCCGTGCAAGGCAATTCTGGCCCGTACTTGCAGTATGCTCATGCCCGAGCGCGCAGTATTTTAGCCAAGGCTTCCAAAGTAGAACCAGTAAGTATCAAACAGCTGGAGCCAACTGAGCGTAGCTTGGCCCGAAAACTCAGTGAGTACCCAGAAGTATTCACCGCGGCCGTCAATGAGCTTATGCCGCACCATATTTGCACCTATTTGTATGAACTAGCCCAGGTGTTCAATCGCTTTTACGAGAAAAGCCATGTCATAGGTGATGAACGCCAAGCTATAAGGCTGCAGTTAGTCGAGGCCTACGCTAAAGTCCTAAAAAGCGGCCTTGATCTGCTCAATATTTCGGCCCCAGAACAAATGTAGTTTATAGCTTGGTTGACTAGAGTTATACTGGTGGTAGTTAGACGGTGGTTTAAGGAGCGTAAATGGCCGAAGAACGTAAAATCATTAGAAAAAAAGCCGTTACCGTAACGGTACCTGTCCTGCACGTGCCCAAATCTCTGCAGGGTTTTGTGGACTTTATTCGTGAGCAGGGAGTAGTAGGGCTAGCCGTTGGGTTTGTGCTCGGTGTGGCTGCCAAGGCCGTGGTGGATTCTATAGTGAACAATCTTATTAACCCAATTGTTGGTTTGTACGGCCGTGGTGGTGAATTGGCGTCCAAATATTGGTGTATGAAGCAAGTAGCGGGGCAGTGTAGCAACAAGTTTGGCTACGGTGCCGTGCTTAACCAGCTCATCAGTTTTATGATTGTAGCCGGCGTGGTTTACTTTGTTATTAAAGGGCTAAAGCTTGATAAACTGGACCGCAAAAAGGAACCGTAGGTGGACGAGGCTGCCTTTAAGAAAAAGCTAACGCCTGAGCAGTATCATGTCTTGCGCGAACGCGGCACCGAAACACCTTTTAGCGGAGAATTTGTCAGCAATGACGACAAAGGCATCTACAAATGCGCGGCCTGCGACGCCGAATTATTTAGCAGCGACACCAAGCAGGAATCGACCACGCCAGGCCTTATGGGCTGGCCCAGCTTTGGTGACGTAATAAAAGCCGGGGCCGTGGAGCTGCGCGATGACACAAGTATGGGCATGCATCGTACAGAGGTGGTGTGCAAAAATTGCGGCAGTCACTTAGGTCATTTGTTCGATGATGCCTCTATGCCCACCGGCAAACACTATTGTATAAATTCTTTGGCCCTGGCCTTTGACCCAAGCAAGAGCGGGCCGCCAAAAAACCTAAAAAAGTAATTTGCCGGTATAATAGCCGGTAATGGCAGACACTAAAGACATTATTCCAACCAAATTGCTATGGGTGGATCTAGAGATGACGGGTCTAGATCCGGTGCGTGACATTATTTTAGAAGTGGCCGCCGAACTTACCGATTTTGATTTTAAAACCCTGGCCAGCTACGAAGCTCGCGTCCAGCACAAACGGGAATTGGTGGCCAAACAAATGCAGGCCAATATCTGGTGGAAGGAGTTTCCGAGTAACCGCGATCATTTTTTGAACAATCTATCTGGCGGCAAACCGCTCCAGCAAGTGGAGCAAGAGCTGATAACTTTGGTAGAGGATACCTTTGGTAATGAACCGGCCATACTGGCTGGCAACTCGATTCATAACGACCGATTATTTATCAAACAATGGATGCCAACCCTTGATCTTAAACTGCACTACCGCATGCTGGACGTCAGTAGCCTAAAGATCATTATGCAAGGCAAATACGGGGTGGTGTTTGAAAAAAGCAATGCGCACCGAGCGTTTGATGATATTCAAGCCAGTATTGCCGAGCTCCAATTTTATCTAGACTGGTTCAAAAAACAAGAAAACTGACCTCAGTAGGGTTGTGAAATAATTCATTGAAAGAAGTGGCTACCGGTTAGTAAACTGTGAAAACCTGTACCGGTAATCACAGGTAATAAACATTCAAAGAAGTTGTGTCTGAACAAAACGTTCGTAACAGGGTAGCTCCCATGCCCAGGCGCAACTATTTTGAATCCGTATATAATAATCGGTTTTATTCGTGTTAGTGGAGGATTTGCTATGGAACAACCTGCACCGCCTAGTGCTGAATTGGGTAAAAATAGGAGACAAAGGAGAAGAGTACTTGGAGGCGTTAGTGCTGTGGCTTTAGCTGGCGCAAGTATCTTTGGTGCTGTTGGCATCGGGCATAGTGAAGGTAGTCAACAAGCTGAAGCTATTGCCACACACGCCGGCGCGCCTGCTGCAAAGGCCGAACAAGCCCCAAAACCAGAGATAAAGTTATCGCCGGCCGCAGTCTCCTTTATAGTGGCCGCTGAACTTCATGCCATTCAACAATATACCTGGGAAACTACCGCCTTGATGTTGAACTTGGCTTACAATGGCGGTTTGGATCGGCTGGCCACGCTAGAAACCGGCCAAAATTGGACTATGCGCGGGCAACGCTTCAGCGGCGCCATGGGGGTTGAGAACGCCGCTTATGCTGAGCACCGCGATCCTGACATGCCGCTAGACCAGGCCGATGCCAGTCCAGCTGTTCAAAAAATTGTGACCTATAGAATTGCCATGGATGTGGCGCCAAATGGAACTTTCCGGGCTAACAAATGGCCCAATACAGCTGCAGCAGCTGGTCTGCCGTAATTGCTAAGTCGTAGTTTGCGCTGGCCAA
>JAQGHD010000020.1 GCA_028288965.1 Candidatus Saccharimonadota bacterium
TATTTAAATGCTTATGCTAAGGATATTACGACGTCTGTTTTGAAAATGCAATAGCTTCGGTGTTGGTTTGATCACGCAAGGAGATCACTTGGGGAAAACTATTGCCCTTAACCACCACTAAAACCGGTTTGATTTACCAGGCCATAGATGGGCAGTAAAATGGCGGCGACGATTAACAGGGCCATAACACCGATGACAATCATCAGTACCGGCTCGATGATGGTGGAGATGGTTTTAATTTGGGTATCGACCTCTTTTTCGTAGTAATCGGCGATTTTTTCCAACATAGCCTCAACCGCACCTGATTGTTCGCCAATTCTTAGCATGTTTGGCACCAAGTGCAAGAAGTTTTCATCGTGGACTATGGCCTCGGATAGTGCCGTGCCGCCCTTTACCTTGTCCGATGCTCGTTTTAAGGAATCAGAAATATGGACATTATCAACTGCTCGAGCGGTAATTTCTAGCACCTGTAGCAGCGGCACACCACTGCCCACTAACGTGGTAGCCGTTCTGGCAAAACGAGCCATGTATAACTTCATGAATAGCGGACCGATTGGCCAGGCTTTCATTTTTAAGCGGTCGATAACGCGTTTGCCACCCAAGGTACTGGCCCAGCGTGAGCCAAAGAAGATCCCTGCACCAATAAGAATGATCACCAACCACCAGTACTTGGTGGAAAAGTGTGACAGCGCTAGCAGCGCTACGGTGATAAACGGCAGATGCGCTCCCGGCAAGCCTTTATATATTTGCTCTACCTGAGGTAAGACTTTGATGATCATAAAGCCTACCACCAAGATCATCACAAAGATAACCACAGCCGGATAGACCATGGCGCCACGAACTTTGCTGAGAATCTCGGCATCTTTTTCCTGTTGATTGGCAACCCGCTCTAGTGATTTATCGAGCGTACCAGACGTTTCACCGGCCGCCACTAGGCTGACAAACACCTCGTTAAACACACTTGGATGCTTACTAAGAGCTGCTGAAAAGGACGAACCAGCCTCTACATCAGCTATTACTTGGGCAATAACTATTTGTAACGGTTTGCTGGTAGTTTGTTCTTCTACACTTCTAAGGCTCTGTACAAGCGGTAAGCCGGCATTGATAAGCGTGGAGAGCTGCCGAGAGAACAAAATCTTGTCTTTGGTTTTAACTCTTTTAAAAATCTTCCCAATGCCCTTACCCCCTCCACCGGACAGCGTGATGTTTATTGGTGCCAGGCCTTGTTGGCGAATCAGCTTGGCAGCGGCTTGAACTGAATCAGCTTGGACTTCGGCTTTTATTTTTTCCCCGGTGGCTGAATTTCGAGCAACGTACTTATAAGTAAGCATCTATTTTAATTAACCTCTCATTAAACGATCAATTTCTTCTAGATCAACGGCAAAGTTGCGGGCCTCTTCATAGGTAATGGAACCGTTGTGGACCAAACTAACCAAGGTTTTATCCATGGATTGCATGCCATATTCGGCACCAGTTTGAATCACCGCCTCAAGCTGGTGGGCCTTGCCTTCGCGGATAATATTACGAACGGCTGGCGTAGCCACCAAAATTTCGGCGGAGGCAATACGCCCACCGCCAATAGCTGGAATGAGGCGCTGCGAACAAATGGCCATTAAGATGTTAGCGAGCTGAGCCCGAATCTGTGGTTGTTGGTGCGGTGGAAAAACATCGATCATGCGGTCAATACTTTGGCTAGCGCTATTGGTGTGAAGGGTGGCAAACACCAAGTGTCCTGTTTCGGCAATGGTAATAGCGGCGGCGATCGTTTCTAAGTCACGCATTTCTCCAATGAGCACCACGTCCGGGTCTTCACGAAGACTACTACGCAGGGCCGCACTAAACGAATAGGTGTCGTAGTGCACTTCGCGTTGCACGATAACCGATTTTTTGGACTTATGGGTAAATTCTATAGGATCTTCAATGGTAATAATGTGGGCTGCGCGTTCATTATTGATTTTACTTACTAGGGCCGCCAGAGTCGTTGATTTTCCAGATCCAGTTGGCCCTGTCACTAGCACCAACCCACGAGGATAATCGGCAAACTTGTTGATTATTGGAGGCAAGCCAAGTTGCTCAATAGATAGAATCTCATTTGGGATAAGGCGTAGGGCAGCTGCCAAGTTGCCACGCTCATGAAAAGCGTTAACCCGGAAACGCCCTAGATCACCAAAGGCAAAACTGAAGTCAAATTCTTTATCTTTTAGTAAGATTTGTTTTTGATCTTCGTCTAATATGGCAAAAATGAGGGCCTCGACGCCCTCTTCACTTAAGGAGTCAGCTCCACTCACTCCAATCAAGGCACCATCTATTCGGAGCATGGGCGGCAATCCAACCTGCAGATGAATATCGCTGGCTTTCTTTTTGATAACTTCTTCTAGTAAGACTTCTATCCGTGGTTGACCTTGCATGTAATTACCTCAAAACAGGTACAGTGGCTGCCCTGCTGCTTAGTTTGACGACTGGTTTGTGACTCATCTTTGTTGTCCCACCTGTTACGCGCTATCCGAGCCGGCTACTCGATTTACTTCATTAAGAGTAGTGACACCTTGTAGAGCCTTAAGATACCCATCTTCGCGCATTGTTAACATACCTTGCTCCTGGGCGGCTTTTTGAATTTCGGCGCTGGTTGAACGCTTTAGAATGAGGTCTTGTATCTTGGTATCTATTTCAAATACTTCGTACAGTCCCATTCGCCCCTTGTAACCACCAGGTGCATCGGCAGTATCTTTGCCTCTGAATAAAGTATAAGCATTATCACCCTTTAGTGGCAAGGTTTTATAGCCTAAATCTTCCCCTACTTTGGCCATATCTTCTTTAGTGGCCGGTAATAACGCGCCAATGGTTTCGTGTATGGCTTCGGTTTCAGCCTTATCTGACTGATACGATTCTTTGTCTTCGGAGCTGCGGCGTACCAAACGTTGGCCAATAACGGTTCGCACGGTGCTGGCTATCAAAAACGGCTCTACGCCCATATCGAGCAATCGAGGCAAGATTCCGGCAGCCGAGTTGGTGTGCAGCGTACTGAGCACCAGGTGCCCCGTCAGTGCAGCTTGGACGGCCAAGCTGGCCGTTTCTTTGTCACGAATCTCCCCCACCATCACCACGTCTGGATCTTGACGCAAGATTGACCGCAAGCCCGTAGCAAACGTTAGTCCTACTTCTGGATTAACCTGAATTTGGTTAATCCCACCCATTTTGTACTCAACTGGATCCTCAAGCGTCACAATATTGATGGCATCGTTCTTAATCTCTTGGAGCATGGCGTACATGCTGGTGGACTTACCAGAACCGGTAGGACCGCTGGTCAGAATCATGCCATTGGGCTTCTTCATACCGTTATGAATAGCCCGGAGTGCCCGACCGGTATAACCCATAGCCTCAAGCTTGAGGCTGGTGCCGCTTTTATCAAGCAAACGAATAACCACTTGTTCGCCCCACACCACTGGCGATATGGCAATACGCAGGTCAATATCGTGATCAGCAACCTTAATGGTAAACTGGCCGTCTTGCGGGATACGGTGTTCGTCAATCTTTAAATTGGATAAAATTTTTATGCGAGATACCAGCGGTGGTTCAGTGCTTTTAGGCAGTTTCATTATCTCTCGTAAGATACCGTCGATACGGCAGCGGATCTTCAGTTCTTTTTCCAGTGGTTCAATATGAATATCACTAGCTCGGTTTTTGGCTGCGTATTCAAGGATGCTCGATAGCGCTTTGCTAATGGGCGAATCTTGAACGATGGTTTCAATACTCTTGGACTTACCGGCTTTTTCGGCATTGGCGCTGGCTTGTTCAGTTTGCTCAGCGGCCACCGCCGTATCCAGCGCTCCAACGACATCTTTATCTAAGTGGGCTTCGTACTGCTTTAAAACTTGTCGAATGCCCTCTTCACTGGCGGCATAGACTTTAAGCGGCCGGCCGATTTTATTCGATAAGAAATCAACTGCCTGGACGTTATCGGCGTCCAGCATGGCTACTACCAAACGATGTTGCATCTCGCCCAATGGCACCGCCATGTATCGTTCAGCGATATCGGCGGGTAACAGTTCGAGAATAGCTTGATCAATCTTGGAATTACTGAGGTTGACGTACGGCACATTAGTCACCTGAGAGACGGCACGGGTGAGATCCTCATTAGAAATATAACGATCACTCACCAATATGCCCAAAAGGGGCGCGCCTTCACTACCCGCCTTAGCCTTGGCCTCTTGTAGCTTGTCTTTGGCTAATAAACCGTCCTTTACTAGTGTTTCTTCAACTTGCTTCTGAGTTGAAGCAGATAGCACGCTCATACGCTACACGTCCCCTGCTGCTTTAATGACCCGCATTAAACGGTGTTGGGGCGCTGGAGTTGCCAATAGTGATCAATACGGTTGGGTCTACAGCATTGATATTAAAGAATCGTGAATCAGGCTGCGGAAAGTCGGTAGTGATTTTTTCTACCACCTGAACTTTAGTCGTTCGATTTTTTGGCGAAGTAATAAATACCTTTGAAATTAACAGCGAGATAGTGGCACTAATAAATACGATAATCAATATGAGGGCTAGGTCTTTTTGTTTCATTTCACTTCCTTATTTGTTATCGACAGACTTTTGGCCGGCTGATAGTAGGTTTTGGCTTTGATATCCATCTTTAGATCGGTTTGACTACCACTAAAGCTAATAGAGTTTATCTTAAATGGCCGGATTGATTTCTCGAATAAGTTGATCAGATTTTGGGTCTTGGTATAGTCGGTGGTTACCGCTACTTCAAAGGGAATTTCTTGGGGCTTAGGGCTGGGACTAGAATCGCTTGGAGTGCCCAGGTCTGTGCCGGTAATACTATCTATTTTAAAGCCGCCGCTGCTCACTAGCTTCTCGACACTACTCGTTAAGGCCGGAAAATCATATATACTTGGCAAGGCATCGAGAACAATCTTAGCGTTATCACCATCACGGTCACCGACCCCGCTAGGATTGCCACCAATCACGTTCTCAGGTGTTTGAGTAAAACTTTGGTAAGACGTTTTTAGATTGGCAACGGCAGTAATATTGGCTTTGAGCTGGTCACGCGCAGTTTCTTTAGCTTTTACAACCTTGTTCTGGTACTTGCGCTGGCTCAATAAGGCATTGCTGGCCACCAGTGAAAACACGGCTACAAAAGAGGCAGCAGCGATAATACCAACCATGGTAGCGTTAGCTTTGCTGATCTGTATTCGCTTGGTAGAAAGTTCTATCTTAGCCATGGTCTACCTACCCGTCTTAGTGTTAGATGTACTTGGTTGGATGACCGAGGGTTTCTCGGTTTCTGAACGCGTGGTTGTGGTAGCTGGCACGACGAGATTCACAGCCTTAGAAACATCAAATATTGCGGGATCAAATTTGAGATCAAGATGGTAGCTGGCGCCTTTATCGTCCTTGCCAAAGGTGGATAGGACCACATTAGAGAAAGCCTTGGTGCTAATAGCTTGGGCGCTTTGATCGGTGGTAAAGTTGGTGAATTTAAGCGTATCGACATATTTGTTGACACCTTCAAGCGAAACACTGTTCCCTTCAATAGCGATGGTTTGGGCGTCAAAATCAATCGCGTAGCTCGAAATTGTGACATCCTTTGGAGTGGTTTTGGTAATGTAATCAAACAGGCGCGAGGCGACTGGTTTTTGGCTAAACAATGCCGGCAAGCTTTCTAGCTGATTCTGGACAGTAAGTATTTTGTTTAAATCCGGGGTGGCTTGCAGTGTTTTACTCTGGCTAGCGATATCTTTGTCTAGATCCCTCAAATGCTGTTTTTGAAAAACGTTGACTACCAAAAAGAGCAGCACCATGATGGTTAGCAGCGCGCCACTGACCAGCACCGATATGACCAGTACCATTCGCTTAGCTCGGCGAGCCTTAATGTAATCAATTTTTACATCTGGTAGTAAGTTAAATTGGATCATTCCATTCGCTCCGCTAGTCCGGCAGCTACACAAAAGTGATTAGATACTGCCAGTAACTCATTTTGTCGATTGGCGGCAAACGAAACATTGCGCCAAGCGTTACCAATCTCTACGCTAATGCCAAATTTGTTGGCAATGTAGAGTGGAAATTCTGGTAGGGCTGAGGCACCACCGGTAACGGTTATGCGATCAATTTTGGCGTTGACATAACGAGCCTGAAAAAACTTAATTGACTTTTCTATCTCTGAAGTCAGGACATCTACGGTGCCAATAATGGCGTTATAAATTTGCCCCTCTAACTTGTCCTTGCCTAGACCAAATTTAAAGATAAACTGTTGAGCTTGTTTATCATCTATATTTAAGTTTTGGGCAGCGGCCCGAATAATTGCCTCTGAACCGGTTGGGATCGAACGCGTTAAGCGCGGTGCACCGTCCATAGTCACCACCAAATCGGCGGCCTTGCTGCCAATATCCAGCACCATTTGCGGTGTAGTGGCATCTGATGGGATGACCGCCCGAGCTAGCGCCAGGGTGTCTGGCTCAAAAGCAATAACATTTAAGCCAATAGACTCTAGTAGATCGAGCCGTGACTCAACAAACCCGTTGGTCACACTGGACAGCAGTACCTCTACTTTTGTCTTATCCTTGGGTGAATCGCCAAGCAGAGCCCAGTCAATCTTTGATTCTGCCAGTGGCGTTGGGATTAGTGAATCGGCCTGGTAAGAAATGGTCTTTGCTAGTTCGCTTGGCGCTAACCGATCAATATCTACTACGGTTGAAAAAACTTTTTGAGATGGGATGCCCACAGCTACATTGCGCGTACTGACGCGTGCTTGAGCTAACAGATCCCTGATTGTTTGGGCAACTTTTTGTTGATCGGCCTTGGCATCACTGAGCGCAATTTTACTGTCAATTGGGACATAGGCGTATTTAACCAAAGTTTTTACCCGGTTATTGCCACGTAATTGCACCATTCTTATAGCTGTGGTGCCTACGTCTAAACCAAAAAAGTCAGATACTCCACTTAGTATACTCATTTTTTATGTTGGGCTAACAATGATAGATTGCTCGTATCCTGCTTACCCACCCCTGTTAATATGTTGTCTATGTTAGTCATATGTACTGAACCAGCATAATAGTGCCCGTTAAATTTGATTATAGCATAAGCGTGCTCGGTTTGGGCAAGTGTAAACTGCATATTTTCCGGGTGAAAACCTTATAGTACCGGTGGCAAGCTGATGATGTTGTCGTAGACGTCAATATCGCTGATAGGCGGCAGAGCTGATTTACTGAGGTATAAGAGTGGCGTTGGATAGAAGACTTCGGCTGCGCAGGTTCGTGAAGCGCTTGGCGAGGCTATGCCACAGTGTGGTGTAGGCAGAGCCTGGGGATCTTCGTTGACATTACTGTAGCGCAATGAACTAAAGGTTCGGAGTAGTCGCACATATTGGGCTATAAACTGCCCGCGCACGATCAGTTGCCGATTGCACTCTGATTGCATGGTGGCTTGTTCAGCTGGCAAATAGAAACTCCCAGTGGATTTGGTACAGGTGGTAATTTTGGATTGTGGAGCACCACCAGCTGGGTAATGTTCAGCGATAAAGAAGCCGGCAATTTCATTGACGTCATGCGTGATATTAATATTGCCCCTAGCCACAATTGCCAGTGACGGAATGTGGTCACGATTGAGCCAGTTACTACTGGCGTAGGTAATATCACCATCAATGGTCACATCCCCGTCAACGTAAATTACTATATTCTCACCATCCACCAAATTGCCATGGACCTTAAGGCTATTGCCTGCGGGCTCGGTTGTAGCAAAGGCCTTAGTCACACCACCTAGGGTGTCCAGTTTAACTGGATTGTTTGGATTAATATTGGTTGGCGTACCTTTGTTAGAGTCAAAGAAGTATTCGTGGGGGCACTCAATGAAATAATTGCTTAAGTTACCGCCACCGCCACCAGGACCAGGCACCGTGTTGGAAAAACTAAGCTGCGTTACCGGCAGTTTAGGGTTGTGCAATATATCATTACCAAAACTACTGATTTGCTCTACCGCAAGACTAGCGAACTGGCTGCCACTACCCAAGCCACCAGCTCTATTGTAAGCCGTGATACCAGCGCCCCGTGTTTTATCATTTGGCCACAATCCTGGATTACAATCCAATGAGTTGCCTGCCCCATCTTGGCCACGACCGATGCCGGCATAGACGTCCCGGCCATAAGCCCGAAAGTATGGACGATCGAAAATCATCGTGCATGGGTCTGGAGCAGGTGAATCGGCTGACGGATCCTTAATATCACCGGGAGCTATACTCCCATCAGCCTGCGCATACCCTGTATGCGGGGCTATATGCACGTGTAGGCAAACTTTATCACCGGCCCGTACACCTCCGGGTACTGCACCAAATCCATACTCGTTCACAATAAACACCGTATCTAAATACGTCGGTTGGGCACTGAATAAATGATCTTGTTTATCTGTGGCTAGGTTGACGATATTTGGGACTACGCCAGCCGGCCGTTTAACATAGGTAGTCCGGGTAACATTAGCTTGGACCGGCCCTTTGGAGACATTTACGAAACCCCTGACTTGAGCCTTAACTGGAAGTTCAAGCTCAACCGCATTACTAGCATCTACTAACTTGGGCGCTTCTGAATTGGGGCTAAGCGTAAACTGTGGAATTCTTAAAGGGACAGCGTTATCTGTAATATTGCCGCAAAACTTATTTATCTGGAACTGTGAATGATCTTCTGGATCCTGATGGTTGTAAAACACTATGAAGTAATCGTTGAGCTTTTCGTCACTATTGACATACGAGGCCACATCAGCCGTATGATTGATGGCTACTGTGTCTAAGCGCGCCTCCCCCTGTTTATACTGTTTATTGTAGTTCCAATTTACCCAGCCGTTCTTCTCGTAGTAATTTATGATTTGCTTAAACTTAGGGAGATAGTTTCGAGCGTTTTGAATGCCGTTACAGACAGCTTGGGCGTCATTGGCGGGTAAGCTCTTAGTTGGGTTGCACCCCGCATACTGCACCAATATGTCATCTTGAAATTGATGCCCCTCGTAGCCCAGTATAGTGTTGATAATATAGGCAGCGCCTAGAACCATGGAGTTATTCCAGCAGTTGGCAGTTTGGGTGCCAGGGTTAGCAGCCCCCTGGGCATCAACATCCGCTACGCTGCCGACAGGAAAATTTGGATTACATGACGCCACAAAGTAATTTCGATTTAAGTCATAAGTCATAACCGTTAAAAAATCATTGGCGTTGCGGATATCACCATCACCGTAACCCACCCCATGGGTATTGTCATCTGTTAACTGGTCTCCAGCCGTGTAATGTCCTCGTGGCCAAAGCCACTCATTAGAGTTATAGCGTTTTAAAAGACAAAGTCCATCGCCTGGTGGACACCGAGAACCATCTGAATCTTGATTAGTAAAATAGCCTTCGTCGGGACAACGGTCAAAACGAACAAAAGAGCAAGCTGGTGGATTTATATGATTGGCGGCGACATGCCGGACCGCTAACAGCACAGTTCCAAAAATAATTGCTAGAAGCAGTGGGATCAAAAAGGGTGCATGTTTTTTCATGGCGCGTTCTTTAACCTGATTAGCTTACTTTGTATGAGTAGCAGTGTTGGACCGCTGGTCTTACTCGTTTTATCATTGGTTAATATGTCGACACATTTTTGGTAGTAATTAATAGCTGCTGCTTTGTCTTTCGCCGATTCGCTGGCCTGAGCGGCGGCAAGGTAGAGCCCGTAGGATGGCTTGTCACTGTCTTCAATGGCTTTTTTATACCAATTTACTGCATCTTTTGGCTGGTTGATATTCTGGTAAGAAATAGCTAAGTCGGTCTCCGCTTCTTGACGATGAGCTTTATTTTTTGGTTGTATGTTTAGGTAATTGGTCAGCACGCCCACCGCTAATTTATACTGGCTTTTACCAGATAATTCTTTGTAGGAGCGCATTACTTTGGCGAATTCAGTGGCCTCGGATGCCCGCTGATCTTTGTGAGCGTACTTTGTCCAAAGGTTGAAACCATCCAGCACAATTAAAGACAGCACGAGCAAGAGGCCAATAGTTAGTAAAGTATTCTCTCGGGTGGAAAATGATTTGCGCAAGTGAGACTTAAGGCGGTTTTCGGAAACATCTTTGGTGTAGACCAGTGTTTTTCTCTGCCGTGATTTGCGGGAGCGTTTGGAGTCTTGGGGAGTGTCTGCCATATTATCCCCTTATAACACCGGTGGTAGAGTTTCTATAAAATCATATGGGAAGACCTTGGAGGTATTTGTTGGTAAAGGTCCGCCCATGTAAGCGTCGGGGGTTGGATCAAATACTTCAGCCGCACAGACCTTCTTACCGCAAGGTCCATTAACCGCGCCTCGAGGCTGCTCGCCGGGCTTGCTATCGCCAAGTGTGCCACCTAGCCGCAACAACTTAACCCACGTAGCCGCCAACTGACCCTTTATTAGCAATTGATTACTACAGGCAGCTATGTAAGCACTCATAGTAACAGCCGTAAACTCATTACCAGCGCGATCAATGCAGGTTACAATTCGTGAAACATACGTCGGTGTAGCATCCCTCAGCCGCGGCTGCGCAACGTAAGATCCAGTAATAGTTGTGACCGTGGAAGTTATGAATATATTGCCGTAGCTAGAGACTAGCAAAGATGGAATATCAGGTGTACTAGCCCAGGGTCCAGGAGCAAAGAGCGTAGGATTAGTCACGACTACATCTCCATCAACATACAGACTTATTTTGTAACCAACCGGTAAGGTGCCTTGCAAATAGAGCTTGCCGCCAATAGGCGTATAAAATAATTTGTAGGTACCTTTGCCGCCAAGTGAGGTGATGTCAGCACTACCCAGGTCTAGTGTGGCATTTGATCTGTTAACAACGGTGCCTACGGTATGTTGGCTGTAGAAATCATCCGGACAATGCACGTACAAATCAGTTAACATACCGCCGTCTTTTGGAACCGCCGGCAAATTAGAAAAGGTTAGCCCTCTATTTGGTCCTGGCGGGCCAGCGTGTAAAATTGCACTGCTAAAATTAGTGATTTGGCTCAGAGCCAATACCCCAAACTGGGCCCCACTACCGAGCCCCGAGCCAACTGGTCCACTATAAGCTTGGATCGTACCAGGAGGGACGCCGCCGGTTCCCACATCGCTCCAACCAACACAGCTGCTTCCGATCAATCCATCACTTGTTCCGGCAAACACATCATCACCATAGAACCGCACGTATGGTTTAGTAACCACTCGGTTAGTCGTATTGGTACAGCTAACATTGAATTGCCCGCTCAGTAGGCCTGTCATATTAAGCTGCCCAGTTACATTGGAAATAATGGCACCCGTGGTAGCCTTGCCAGCATTAGGGTCGCCCGCATTTGGGATAGGATTAAAGCCAACTACTTGGTTATAGATGGTGGCTCCAGCTGGGCCAATGACCGTTATTCTCATACTATCAACCGGATTTTTTATGATCGGAGTTGGGCCAGCATAATTTATTTGAGCTGTGACCGTAAATGATGTATTGATCTCCGGGTTGCCCGGGTTAATAGTGAGTGTACAGGTAGGGCCCGGACAAGGCGGCACGACTCGCTGACCCCTCTGAACCCACTCACCCGTTCCATTACCGTTGGCATCGATGTTTTCAGCATAAGCATAATACGTATGGCTTTTATTATCCAGATAGGCCGCTGGGATGTTGACGCTATAGCCGTGGTTACCAATGGGAACGCCTCTTGGCGCGCTGGCAACTGGGCTGCCAATAAGCACGCCGCTGCCCATAGGTCCGTTGACATACACCCGCACATTTAGAGCCGCTGCCAGATTATCTTTGTCAAAAGCCCAACCCGCTACACGACCAGCCACACAGCTTCCACTCGTCAGATCACCTTCTGGCCTGTAACGGTTAGGAGCATTACGCACGGTGACAAGTATCGGGAAAGAGGTTACTGACTGGGGACAACCAGACCCAAAAATATCAGTTACAGCGCCATTGGCTACACAAGTAAAATAATTTGGCGGGCTATTCCACTGATTAACTACTACGGTAGTTAGGGTAATCCAGTACTGGCCGCTCTTAGTGAAACCGCCTGCAGGTGAGTACCTAAAAACATTGGTATTGCCTTGTGAATAGTGTCCGGGATCATTCCAGGCAAATACGGTGACCACGTTTGATGGTACGGGACGGGTTACGGTTCCGGCTGGTGAGGCGGTAGCATTCAATATGGCTTCAGCCGTAGCTATAGGCCGAGAGTTAATGCAGACTACACCGCCAATATGGTATCTCAAGTCTATGAACGGCGTACCATAATTCACCGTTACGCTGGTTTGCGCACCGCTAGTGGCGAGCGAAATCCACCGCGTAACAGCCGGGCTTTGGGCAGCGGCTGGCGGACAGCCATAGCCTGTCCCTGGGGGGTTACCCGGGGGCGTCAAGTAGTTGGTTAGATAGCTATAATTTGGAGCCGGAATTGTACCGGCGGGGTCAGGATGAATAGAAGCGGCATGGGCTGGTTTTACCCAAATAAAGCCCAGCAACAGCACAATACCAACCAGGGTGATCGAGCTTTTTAGCCTTCCCCAGCCTTTAATATTATCCAGGCCACAAATAAATTGTTTGGCAACGCGACTCATTGCAGTCCTGCCGGTTCTTTAACTTGGAAGGAGTTTTTGTTTACTTGATTGTTTTGAGTGTCTACAAAACTTAATTGCTGCGCCAATTCATCGGGTGTGTACGGGTTGGAGCCGTACACGGCGTTGAAACCAACCTTTGGTTTATAAACCTTTCTTAAGTCGCCAAGATAAGTGCGCCCAGTGTTAGCATCTCCAGTAATAATGTAGTAGCTGATAAGGGTATAGAGACAGTTAGGATCCTGCTTGTAGTGTGGCAATTTTTGAATTTTATCTACATTTGTTCTTAGCTGATCTACGCCTTCAGGATTAAGCTCTGAAGCAGCTTCTTGGAGTATGGGTAAATTTTTGGCGTTTGTGCAAGCCATAGATACCTTATGCGCAGCAGTTTGCTGCCAGTACCAGATTAAGCCACCAATAACTCCTATTACCACCAGTATTACTACGACAATGTGGGGTTTAGACTGGATTAGACGTTCTGGATCCCACGCAGATGAGTGTGGCGCAACAGCTACGCCGGGTTTTTCATCTAAGTTTGAGGTTATGGCAACATTAGGGTGTTCGCTATCGAACGTGGTCATTTCCCCACGTTTGTGACGTTTACCACTTTGAGCTTTGGCATTTTTACCAATCATGTTTTTCCTGGGACCAAAAATCTTATGCTTTTAATATAGTATACCAATAATCCCTAGAAAGTAATCTCATTACCTATCTAAGCGCCTGTTTAATAGTGTGAAATTTCTTACTGGTAAAAATCTGCAAAAGCTATAAGGTAGAACAATTAGGAGTTAACCATGAAAAAGACCATCGTGTTTAGTGCGCTCGGCCTAGTCCTGGTTATTGTTTTGGTTATTTTTATACGTTCGCTTACCCCCGACCCTACCCCGCAGCTACCCTCACCACCGCTTAAAGATTTGGCAGCTCAGCATGGCCTGGCACTTGGTAACTTTGCAATCCTTTCACGCCTCAGCGAAAAACCGTATGCCGACATTCTGACTTCCCAGTTCAATTTTGCACTAGCCGATAATACGCCGAACTGGTATTTCACCGATGGTGGCCTGCGGCCTTCGCCAACGAGCTATAACTTCAGCCAGCTAGACCAGGTAGTGCGTTTTGCCTCCGTACATTCTATGCCGGTTCAAGCCCACCACTACGTGTGGGGTGAAGAGAAATGGTTACCAAGCTGGCTGACAAAGGGCCATTACTCATCCCAACAGTTGTTAGACATTATGCGTGATCATATCCTTACCGTCGGTGGACGCTACCGGGGTCAAATCCGTGAGTGGTCAGTGGTGAACGAAGCTTTCACCCGCGGCCAACACACTTTTGGGCTGCACGATTGGTGGGCCGACAATATTGGCAGCCAAAGCTATATTGATAAGGCTTTTATATGGGCACACCAAGCCGACCCGGCCGCTAAGTTGATACTGAATGACTTCAATAATGAAGGGCTTACTCCGGTATCTAACTCTATGTATGACTACATTAAAGCGGCCCGTGCCCGCGGTGTGCCGATTGATGGCCTGGGCATGCAGATGCATATTGACGGTACCCACCCGCCAACCAAAGATGAAGTAGTGGCCAATATGAAGCGCTTTGGCGAGTTGGGAGTTCAGGTCTACGTTACCGAATTTGACGTCAATATGAATGACGTACCAGCAGATACTGCCGCTAAGGACAACATTGAGGGCAAGATTTACTACGAAATGACCCGGGCCTGCATTGAATCAACCTACTGTCACAGCTTTGCGCTGCTGGGTATCACCGACAAAGAAACTTGGTATAACTACCTAGGCCTGCCCAACGCCCGCCCGCTGCCCTTTGACAGGCACTACCATCCCAAACCAGCCTTCTTTGCCCTGCGTAGCGCGCTTGAGCAACCATAGTTTCCGCCACTGTTATCCCGGAAAATACAACAGGAAGAGGCTAATAGTGTCCCTAAGCTAATTCTTTAACAGTCAGACCAAATTTTCTGCCATTCTCTTGAGAGACGGCCAATATATCACCCACCGTTTCAGTCGACAAGCCTAGGAGTGCACCAGTTTCAATAAGCGTTCGACGCCCTTGCTCAATGCCATAAGGCTCGCCCAAAAGCTCACCATGAATTGAAACAACTGCCCGCAAGGTAGCTGTAAATTTATCGATGTTACTTGCACATTTATCAACAGTAACTTGATCCGCTTGTAAAGCCTGTGCAGACACGTCTCTAAGTGCTTCTTTGAGGGGGGCGCCCCCAAGTACCATTGCCGTTAAATGATCGTCAGTTATATCATGTTCATAAATTGATTCTTTTTTAAGCGAGGCTGGGTACTTTTCGTCAACATAGGCCTGTAGATAGTCTCGGCCCAATATGTAATCGTCATCCGGAAAGAAGGCTATATCCACGCCGAGCTTAGCAGCTGCCCGCTTGACCGTATCTGGAGTCGGAACACCTAGGATTTTCGTATTGCCATTTTCGGACTTAACTTCGTAACCGAGAGCCGTCATGAGCGCCGCGGCATCGGGTTGCGCCCCAAGCCACACACGATAAAAGCTATCGGCGCTAATGACTTTGCCGTGCTCGCTCTCCTTAACCGTTATGTTTCTGGAAACAGCCCTCTCTATTTTGTCGCCGTCATCATTATAGTCTGGTTCAGTACCAGATATTTCAAAACTGCCTACTGGCAATTTATCAAGTTCAGTCGGGCGCAAGCTTTGAGTGAGTCTCGAGCCTGTATCTTCTAAGGGATGTACACTTTTGGGCAAGTTTGTTTGGTAAGTATTACCGCCGATGTTGATTTCGTGGTATGCATTTACAGTCTCTGTAATTGCAACGGCGCCTACCTCGTGAGCAGCTGGCTGAAGCGTTTCAACCGGCAATTGATGTTCGGCAGTGGGTGGAGAAATAAGAACTTCAGGCATTTTCAGTTTTATTTTCTATTTTTAATTATCAATATTATTTTAGCATACTTTTGTCATATTTGCAATAGCTGCTTCGCTGTTATGAATAAATCTAGCGCTGCTGCTAGTTTAGTTTTTTACTTTACGACAACTGTTCCGCTGTGTGTCGGTTGGTCGGCAATGTAGTAGCTGAACGTGCCCGTTTGATGCAAGACGAATGGGTAACCGCCATCTGGATCAATCTGATGATTGTCATCAAACTGAGGTGGCACCTTGGCGCCAGGGCTAATCACCAGCTTGTGAGCTACTTTGTCTTTGTTCATCCAGTTTATGCGGCTGTTATTGGGGATAGTCAGCGTTTGGGGCGTGACGCCGTCGGCCGTTATAGTGACGGTTACTTCTTGTTTAAAATCTTTTAGCTGGTCTTCGGTTTGTTTGCCGCTCTCTAAACTGGCCGCTGCTGGAGCTGGTTGAGCCGATTTAGTTGGGCTTTTTTGCTGATGCTTAAGCAGGGCGAAGCCGCCGCCGGCTAGGATGAGCAGCACCAAGACGGCCGCAATAACTTTTAAGGCCTTTGGAGAGCCTGAGCTAGGAGCGACGGGTGCCGGAACATCGGCTGTCGGTGTAGTGGTTGGCTGGGGTGAAATAATGTCGGGGTCCATAAATATCCTTTTAGGGTGTACCAATTATTGAGCGAATATCCGTGGCGCCGCTGATACCGCCGAGATTGCCGCTGGGCGCGCCTAGTAGGTTTAGCCATAGTAAGCTCTCTCCTGAGTAGTGCGGATCGGTGGCCGAGCTGACGTGCTTACACGACCAGCAAGCGAACAAATTAGGCTTGGGATGATCTTCATCGTACCAGAGCTCCACCAGCACTCGGCCAGATTTGTAAGCCGAGCTATTAAACAGGGCTGGCAAGCGGCTGGTGTTGGACAGCCAGTTATCAACCGTGTTATCCGAACAATCATGGCCATCATTACAAAGTGTAGGGGTAATAAAGGTGTAGCCGGTTGGAGGAGTGGCAAAGTTGAATTGGCTCATCGGTAAGACCTCGGCATTGCAGTTAGCTTTGTCGGTAGCGTCCCACATGTACAGCTCGGGAATGTGTTTGGCGGCGTTGCCAGAGGCTGAGCAGGTACCGGTAGTCCCCTCTACATATTCACGGTGTGGGATAGATGCGTTACGGAAGACGCGGAAGATGTTATTGCCGGTAAATGAGCAAGACGACGACGGGCTACAGTCACTGCTGACATGGGTTATCGAGGCATCAGCGCCGGTCCAGGCCCCCACGTATTGTTGAGCGGAGTTATCACCGGTATTAACTTCGGTATCCAGCTGGAAGTAGGCACATTGAGCAGCCACGGCATGGGTATAGGGCATGGTCGAAGCCGAAAAGCCCGGGCCGCCCACATTACTCCATGATCGATTTTCTTCGGCAATGACCACGACAGTATCGATTTTGTTGCCGGTTGAGGTATTACCACAGTTAGCGCCGGACACCACCACTGGGTTTGGTATGACGCTGGAGGCGGTTGATTGAGCCGAGGTATTGCCGGCCACATCATAAGCTAAGGCCGTGTAGCGGTAGGTCTGGCCAGACACAAAGTTGAACGGTCCGTCATTAGTCGAAGTAGAGGGAGTGGCCACATCGGCAACTTGGGCGCCGTCGCGGAAAACTTTATAGCCCTTCACACCCGAAGCATTACCGCTCTTGGGGTTATCAGCTACGGCATTCCATTTAATAGTCACTTGGGTTGGCGAAACAACGGTGGCGGTCGCCGCTGGCACATCGGGCGCCTGGGTATCGGCTGGTGCGGCCGGCGTAGAAATACTGACAGATGCGGCGGCCGAGGTATTACCGGCGTTATCCACGGCGGCGAGCGTGTAGCTATAGGCAGTCGCAAAGATAGTGGAAGTGTCGTCGTAGCTAGTGGCCGTTGCACCAGGGCTAGCGATGACCACGCCATTTCGAGCCAAAACGTAGTTCTTGAGCCCGCTGCCGCCAGTATCTACCGAGGCAGCCCAACTGAGATGTACTGTTTTGCCAGTAGGAACCGGTAAGGAAGCAGCTAAGTTGCCTGGCGTAGAAGGAGGTGTCGTATCGGTCGGTGCAGTAGGTGTGGCCGTAGCGATATTCGAGGCAGCCGATCGGTTACCAGCATTGTCTATGGCTTTTACAAAGTAACTGTAGCGGGTTCCAAACGCCACGGTGGTATCGCTGTACGTGGTGGTGCTGAGTGTGGTCAGTAGATTGCTGTCCCGGTAGAGTTCGTACCCTTTCAGTCCACTACCGCCTGTATCGGTTGAGCCACTCCAGCTGAGGTTAACCACGGCTGGTCCGCCGGTTGGAGCATTGGCTGTCAAGCCACTGGGCACGCTCGGTGCTGTGGTATCACCGCCCCCGCCGCCAGTGTTGTTTAATTTCTGATGCAGAGCGTCAATATACATACCGTAGCCAGAGGCGCTGGCCCAGCCATTGACACCATCAGCTGGCTCTACGGCACTGCCCTCACCCCATTCGTTGAAGGTGGTGACTAACTGGAACTGTGCACCAGACTGCGTCATCTTATCAATGTTGGCACTCCAAGTGGCGTTGTCGAGCCGTGGCAAACGAGCAGCCGGGTCGCCCTTTTTGTAAAAGCCTGGCGAGATGGTGTAGGAGTACTTGCCCTGCGAATCAGTGGCGCCGGCCGGGCCATACTGGTGCCAGCCATCGGGCTGCGGCGAGCAAGCTAGATAATTACCAAAGACTTTTAGTACCACGTAGAAGCCGGCCGTGGCATTGGCATCGTGCCAACGCTGTGACATGGCGCAGCTGTCGCCGCCATCGGTGAAGACAAAGATAACCGGCTTGTTATTAATCTTTAGGTAATTGGCATTGTTGGCGTAATTGGTTTTTATGTAGGTAAGGTCACCGCTAATTGCACTGACACTTGGATCACCAGTGCTTTCTTTTTCGTAGTACAAGGCCCACTTGAGCTTCTTATTATTAGAGTTATTGTTGGCGTTATTGAGCAGAGCCGGAACACGGGTGTTTTCTTTGTGCTGCGTTTGGCCCCACCATGAGGCAATGGCAGTATCGAAGCCGGCGTAGGTCATTTGTGTTATGTGCTTGCTGACCACAGCAGCGTCATCAGAACTGTAGTAGCCAGCTATTGGGTGATAATTAGTGAACGGTTTTGATAGATCACTCCCCCATGTTTCTGGGAACCATGGGTAGTAGAACGTAGCGCGATATGGTCCCCCACCTGGAGGTGGCGGTGGTGGCGTGGTGTTTTGGACGGTAAAGTTCACACTGGCGCTCTGCGTTTTGTTACCAGCGGCATCGCTGGCCACACTATAAATAATATGAGCGCCGTCAGTTAATTTAGCACTGTCATAACCATAGTTTTGAGCAGCCGCGTCGTAGATAACATAGCCATAAATAGTGGCTTTGGCCGTGCCGACGGACTTACCATCAACAAAGAATTCATAGTTAGTAATGCCGGTATTGTCTGACGCCGTTCCATCAAAGTTAACCCTGCCCTTTACTGTCTCGGCCTCTTTGGGGATGACAATCTTGACATCGGTTGGCGCCAGGGTATCAGCTGCAGCATTAACTTCCACGACTAACTGAGGCGCTGTATCGGCACTGTTACTGTAACCAATAAGGTGCGTATCTTTTGGCCAGACAGCCACAGAATAGGTTCCTGGTGCCTTAACGTAGGTGCTCAGATCAACACTCGCCCATCCGTTGGCCGTTGTAGATGTGGTGCTGCCGATAATATTCCCGGGGGTCGGCGCCGTCTTGTAGGTAACCGTAGCCGGATCCCAGTTGCTATCAATTTGCTTGATCGAAAATCCGGTAGTGCTGGCGGTTTGGGTATAGAGCTTAAGTGTTGCCTTGGTAATAGTTGAGTTTCCAGGCTGAGCTGGGACGACGAACTTTAAGTAGCTGCGTTTGGCGTCAGCTGCAGTGGCATCAGAACCCTTGGTAAAAAAACTAGCCGGATTGGCATTGCTGGCATCAGGTTTGTCTTGAGAAGCAAAGGCCACACTGCTGGCTTTATACGGTGTTGACTGGCTGAGGGCATGCGTTAAAAGCAAAAGCCCAGTGCCAACTACACCAAAAATAAGAATAAACAAGCTGCCTGCTCGCCACTTGCTCATCCTTTTTCCCACCGATACGACACCTGCGCCGTCGCCCTCATTGAAAGACATATATTATTACCATTAAGCTTATTCTTAGTTAAAGCTTATGGCACTGCCCTGTCAATAGACGTTTAGCAATACCAACGATAATCTGTGGATAATTCCTGCTTCATACCAGAAAGACTTTCACTGGTGTCATTATGCTACTACCTCTGTCAAACTTAATATGAGTTTACTTCAAATAGGCTTGCATAGGACGCAACCATACCATTCAAACTAACTTTTAGGCTTCCTACGCAACGAGGTAAGGATGCCCTGCGTATCGCTCATATCTTTTAACAAGCGTGGGAAGACCAACTTGCTCACCTCTTGTTTGCGCCAATCTAATATCTTCAGCAATCCTATCTGCTTTAGCATTCCACGCCTCAAGTACCCCTTTTGGAATACCGGAGAAGAATTTCTTGATATCACGTACTGCTTCTGGGTCTATAGTTCGGGGCTGAGAGTGAACTACCTCTAAATTACGGTCTGGCCCAGCTAAGCTTGTAAGTAGTCCGTCAACATTTGTAAGCACCAATCTGCCTTCTACTATTTCATACTGCACGCCAAGCTTATTCATTGCACTTCTAAAAAGCGGCTCAAATCTGTTGCCCAACCGTTTGTACATTCCGGTGTCTTGCGATTGCCAGAAAGAATCTGCGTCATCTTGGAATTGCTCCCAATCAAAAGCATCAGGGATCACGCTTAAAACTTCATTGTTATTCATTTGTCTTATCTCTGGGTTCTGTTGAAAATCAGAAAACATTTCCGAAATGGGTACTCTATTTGCTATGGCGACCAAATAACGGCGTGGGTCGGTAGTCAGGGATGTCCTATCAAACTGAGTAATTCTACTGGCATCCCAATCACGAGCATCACCTATCATCCAACCTAATTCAGTGTCTTCAGCTAATGTAGCCTTTGGATTATAGCCACCTACAGCAGCATAGATAGATGCACGCATTGCACTACTTCGACCAATTAAACTAGCGGGTTCAGGCATTCGGTCTTCGGGAGGTTGACCCATATCGTCTTCGGCTATTGTTCTATCCAGCATATCCCAAAGAGAAACGGCGGCAGCTAAATTTGGCTTTGCCCAAGCCTCTGGAGGCAGGTTCATACGAGTAACTAGAGCGTCTTCTTCAGAATGATTATCAAACTCAGCTAGAATATCAGCAAGGTAATTTGGTTCAAAACCAAGAATATCAGCGTCGTTACTAACGAGCACCGTGTTCTTATTGTTTGGTCCTCGGTTCAGTATTCTTGCTAAGGCTATGTCAAATACGTATTTACGCGCATTGCCCACAGTGGCGGGTTCATTTTCATTCCACGTCTTGTGAGCAGATGTAATCGAGATTTCGGGGTGTGCTTCCTTAAATTTTGCAACTTCTTGAGCCGTATTATCACCTGGCATTGTGTCAGGGTGATTGTCTAGCAATACAATTTCAAAAAGGTTATGATCAATGTCCTGACTTGCATACTGTTCAAGTGTGTTTCTAATTCTAGACCCTTCGCCATAAGCAACAATGGTTACCGACATTCTGCACTCAGGATTCATAGGGTTGCTATCTATGTCAGCCAGTCCCTTTATCTGTTCCGCGTATTCAGGGTCTAAGTTGTCAAAATAGCTTCTGATTTCCTGCTCTTCGTTTAGCGAGGCTTCGGGATTATCTATAAGAGTATTGGAACGGCGACTTCTGTATTCTCCTGCGGAAAGTAGTCCTAAATCAACTTCACCTTTTTGTGCATCTGCCTCTAAATGCACTGCAGGATCATCGCTCAGCTCAGGCCCGATGGCCAAACTACCGGCATGGCGAAGTGACGTTTCCTGGACTTCTCTAGAACCAGATAGCTCCTCGGGTTGTGTGTTGGGAGGATATTCGGTTTGGTGAGCTTGATTATCTTCAGACATTTTTGTTTTTTTCTTACTCCTAATACTTTAGCATACTTTTGCTTATTTGACAAGGGTCGCACATCTATCGAAATAACAAACAGGTCGTTATTACACTGACGAAGAAGCACAAGATGCTGGTTTAGCAATCATGCGCCTGGTGTTAGCTGAAGAGTCTCTGCAATTGACCACTGGGCAAACCCCAAAAGTCAGCAAATAAAGTTGCTCTTATGCTACACCATCAATAGATGGTATAAGTGGCATATCCGAAAAAGCATATACAGGAAGTATTTCGGGCTTGGACTCAGCTTGTTTTCTCTGAGTTTTTGGCTTCTTTACTTCTGGATTGCTTGCTTCTAGCTCTTTTTGAATTCTTTGAGTCGCATACTCGATGTACTCAGGCATTGTATCTATACCGATACTATTTCTCTTAAGTTTAAGAGCAGCCACTGATGTAGTACCTGAACCCACGAATGGATCTAAAACACAGTCACCCTCTTTGGTAAACAAGCGTATGAACCAATCTGGGATAGTTTCTGGATAGACTGCACTATGAGACTTGTTACTACTTTCAGTTGCCATGTGCAGCACGTTATCAGGATAGACAAAATCTCTGCCAACCCAATTTGAAACATTCTTACCAAACCCACTGTTTACTTTCGAGTTATCTCTTACCTTATCAATTTCCCTAAGGTTCTTAAATCGGCTCTTGTGCCAGTCACCGAGTGGAACCATCACCTCGTCTTGGTACATTGTGAATTTTCGATCAAGATTAAACTGAATCAATCTCTCCCAACCATCTCGAAACCTGTTAGGCCATTTACCTGGGTGGCTGTTCTTTTTGTGCCAAATAAATTCTTCAGTCCACAACCAGCCCTGAGCTCTTAGTGCTTGGATTAGCTCTAAAACATAAGTGTGACGCTCCCCGTCTATAACGCGCTCTTTTATGTTTATGATGAAGGTACCGTCATCTTTTAAAACCCTTTTAAGTTGCTCAGCGATTGGCAAAAACCACTCTACATATTTATCTGGTGAGATTCCACCATAGGTACTAGTGCGCTGATCGGCATATGGTGGTGAAGTTACAATGAGGTTAACGGAATTACGAGGCAGCTTTTTGAGCTCCACTAGACAATCCCCATTAACTAGCTTAGTTTTAGAACGTTTGTGCATAAGTACCATACTAGTATAAAAGTTAGGCAAGGTCCAGGTACATAGCAATTTTTGATGAATTAAGACTCACGGAATAGCCCGACACCCGCATATCCCACTTTTTTCTGTCTGCAAGCTTCTCGGCGGGATTCTGGATAACAACTGCATCCTTAATACTTGGTATACCGTTAATTACTGGTAAGAGGTACAGAAAGTATTGCTTCTGCAAATACTTAGCAGCACGTACTTCGCCAATCGACCATTCAAATCCAAAATCATACGGAGACACTGCCTTAACTTCGATAAATCTCTTGGTAATATCTGTGCTTGCCTCAAAACTCTCAATGTCATACCCAGCAGTAACGTCCAATTCGGCTGTATAGGCGATTCTATTAGCCAAATCAGGATGGTCGATTAATCGCTCTTTTTCAAAGCCAAGAACTATTTCTTCTGCCATGCCACCTATCTTCTCATTTCGGGTTTGAATTGCGTGCAGTGCCTTAAGGGACAATTTTTTATGAGAAGACCCAGCTAAGCTAAAAACCACCTCGTAATCATGGGAGTCCAGAATGTAAACATCCGCATCTCTTTCATATCTGACAATACCGAGTGAGATTAGCAAATTCCTAATATGACTCTCAGCAAATCTTTCGCTCCGACTAGGAGAATACACAAAGCCAATGCCTTCAGGTTGAAATTTGAGAATAAGTTGATGCACATCCGTAAAGGTATGTGACCTAATTAAAGCGTCTTTGATAACTTGTTCTAAAGTCGTAGGATGCTCAATTTTGCGCAAGCGCCGTGACACGATTACGGAGTTATCTTTTTGCCTAACTAATTTCAGCGCAACGAGAAACTCCAAAGCTTCATCAAAATTTTTTGCGTATTTCTCATACCGGTTACGTATAAACTCTACTGGCTCATCTTTATATGCAAAGCTTTCTTCGAGTAAGTGTGCTAAATCTCTTACATTAAAAGGATACGACCTACTCACTTATGAGATCCTCAAGTTTGATGTCGTCATTCTGCGCATTCATATCAAGTGAGTATATGCTGTAGTCTTGATCAATAAGTGCTTTCATCCTATCGGCTTTGGCAAGTAGGTTTGCATATATCTTAGTATCGACTGTGTCTTCGTAACTTAGAAAATCATAGTAAGAAGCTACTTCTTCTGAGCCACCAACACGATGTATGCGATCTAGAGACTGGAGAAACTGAGCACAGTTGAATGACAAATCGTAATAGATTGCGTTATGGCAAGTCTTATGTAGCGAAATTGATTCAGCACATGCAGCAGGGTTCGCTACCAGAACGTTTAAATTCGAAGATGGATCAACAAACTCTTCTCGTATTTTTTCTCTGGTGTCTGCAATTTCGATGCCTTCCCTCTCAATGGGAGTTTGACCAACAATCTTTTTAGCTTTAATCCCTTTCTCACTTAAAAGTTTAACTATCAGGTCTATCGTTAAAAGAAAGTTACTCCAAATGACGACTTTTTTATTTTCGGCAGTATATTTAGTAACTAGTTCGATTAATTTTTCTAATTTTGCCGGGGTTTCAATTTCTGAGTATTTAATTATTGTATTAAGGATATTTTTATCCCCTGACAGCACATCTTCGTCGTAGTCTTCGATG
>JAQGHD010000028.1 GCA_028288965.1 Candidatus Saccharimonadota bacterium
TTTACGATAAATTCTTGTTTCCGGTAAGCGTATCTCTAGAGCCACTTACCAAAAAGTCTTTTGGGAAGAATATTCTCGGAATATTTACCAAGTAGTTATTAATTACTCTTTTACGATAATATTTACATAAGCATAAGAATATGCCTAAAATCTGTAATGTTTGTTAGAATGTACATACGCTATGATAAAAAAAATAAACTTCACAAAATATATAAAGTTCCTCTTTGCCCTAGGCGTTGTGGTTGCAGTAATTATTGGTAGCACCTATGCCTACCACGTAACTCACAAGAAAAAACCCATTGCTACCGTCAATCAATATACAAAAGGCGAAGTCAACCAACCAAGTAATCCATCAAATTCTTCCAATCAGTCAGGAAACCCCCCGAGTGACTCAAAAACAGGCGGCTCAAGTACTACACTAGTAACTCCCACCGGAAACTTTGTGAGCAACCATCATCCAAATCTCAGTGGTTCACCAGCGCCTAATTCTATAACTTCGGTCTGCAATACGAGCCCTGGCGCAAGTTGTAAAATATGGTTTACCAATGGCAACGTCACAAAATCCTTGTCGGCCCAGGTTACGGACGCAGGTGGAGCAACGTATTGGAATTGGAAACTTCAAGATATTGGTTTAGCGGCAGGTAGTTGGAAAATATCTGCTACGAGTACTATGGGCAGTGCCTCACAAACATCAACAGATCCTCTGCAGTTAGTGGTATCACAATGAAAAAAATATACGCACTAGTATTATTTATGATCGTTTTGGGAGGCACGTTCATGTCGCAGAGCCGTAGCGTCAGTGCAGCGACATTTAATCGAAATGACATCATAGATAATGCAGTTTTTGACAAAAATAATGCGATGAATGCGGCCCAAATAAATAACTTTTTGAACAACTTCCCCAACAGCTGTATCAGCCCAAATAGTGGGTTTCAGGCTATTGACCCAACCGGCTATTCGCCTTCGGCTGGATTTAGTTTTGGTAACTTCACCACAGCTGGACAGGTAATATATGATGCGGCTCAAGCCTATCACATAAACCCCCAGGTCTTGCTCGTTACCCTGCAAAAAGAGCAAAGTTTAGTGAACGGTGGTAGTAGCATTTGCAATAGCCCCAGTCAGAATCAATATGCTGCGGCAGTCGGCTACGGATGCCCTGATGGTGGGCACAGTTATAGTTATTCAAATGTTAATTTATATGAGCGCAATGGAGTAATGGTTACCAATGTTAGCTCAACCTGTGTAAATTCAGCATCAAAAGTAGGTTTTACCCAACAAGTAATACGAGCTGCTTGGCTACTTAAGTTTGGTGAACAACGTTCGCAAGGCAATATAAATTGGGCAGAAATCCACGGTAACTGGAACAATTCAGACGATCCTCAGTCCTGTTACAGCGGACCAATGACACAGGGAACATTTAAGATTTGTCCTAGTGGTTCTTCAACCTTTTATGATGGTAATTACATAATTGATGGAGCGTCAATACATATTCAAAATGGCCCGACTGCGGCACTTTACTGGTACACGCCACACTTTAATGGTAATCAAAACTTTTTTAATCTTTTCACTACGTGGTTTGGTAGTACAAGCTACCCCGAGCCCCTTGGCTCTTTACTGGCCGTTGATAATCAGACCGGTCAAATTTATTTTGTTAGCCTAACCAATAACACTCGCTACGCAATCGTAAGTTGGTCAACTTTAGTAGCCTACAACCTTAATGGCTATCCGATTATTCCGATGGATGATAGTGCTATCATGGGTTATTCTGACGGCGGTTATCTAAGAACATTGGTATGGGATAGCACAACCCAGGGCTTGTTCCTTGTCGATCATGGCACTAGATACTCATTTAGCCAGTACTGTACACAGTGGGGGTTGGACTGCTTAGGAAACACCCCTGGTAGCGTATCAAACTTAAATAACACGTACTTTGACCAGGGGCTGATTAATGGCGGCAGTAACCAGCCCCTTATGCAAGTTAACGGTCAATTTTTCCTGATGACTAATGGCACCAGACAGCCATTTGCCTCAGCCGCGGACATGCAAGCCGCTGGTTATGCAACTACTCAGTGCCTTCCTATTATCCAAACTGATTTGAACGCCACCCAGCCACTTGGAGCCTTACAAAATAGCGTACCTAAATTTATAGTGTTCAATGGTAACTCAATGATGTATTTTGATGGTCAGAATTATCATCAAGTACCTGGGCTGCCAACGTATTATGCTTGGGGGAGCCAACTGGTAATAATCCCTCCTCCTTCCTCTACTGATACTAATCCACCTACTTCAACCAGCACTTTGAGTAATTGGGTAAAAGATGGCGGCAATAACTACTACTTAATTGATAATGGTACAAAAATGAATATTACAGCAGATCACGCAAACTGGAATAGTGGTAGTTTTGAGTCACTGCCAGCTGCTGGACTTACTTTCCTGCCAACAATGGCAGAGCAACATAATATTTATAGTCAAGGCAACGTCTTAGTGCTGCAAAATAACACACTGCGTTACGTCCCAACTCCTGAAGACTACTATGGATTGGGAATAAACCCCAGTAATACGGTTAATCTCAGCGCTAATGCAATCAGTACAATTCCTGCTGGCCCAAACATACTTCGGGATGGGGCAGCTTATACAATAAACGGTAGTGGTGCATTATATATTATCAATAATAATACTAGCCTCTATGTCCCCTCAGTCTCTATGGCCTTAGACTTCGGGGTAAACTGGGGTGCCATTCGATTTAACCTTAACCCTAACATGTTAAGTTCAGGATATCCTTCAGCCGGAACGTTAACGCGCTGGGTTCGCCCTGACGGGAGCGGGCTAGATTATATTACAAATCGGAGCACAGTTAACGTTACCCCTGCTGCAGCCAGTGCGTGGGGTATAAATACAAACACCCAACCTGCCACAACCATTAATTCAGCAACTCTGTATAACACAACTGGTACTGTGCCCTTAGGGCAATTTGTAAGAAACACCCAAAACGGGGGTATGTATTACGGGACGAGTGGTGCCTCTCACTATATTTCAGCATATAGTGCCTTCGTTAATTTAGGTGGGACTACCGCCAATATAATAAATGTTAGTGATGACTTCCTATCCGCAATGCCAGCAGGTTATACATACGGCTGGTAATAAAGAGTCTGCTGTTCTAGCCATTTTTGATTTCGTTCCAGATCATCTCTGTTTGTTGATCCCAGGTATAACTTAGTGATTTTTGAGCTTCATGTACTAGTTTATTTCTAAGGGCCGGGTCATCAATAAGCAAACCGATCTTTTCAGCCATGGCATTGGGTGATGGCTCAGCTAATAAACAATTCTTGCCGTCTTTGTGCAGCCAATGATGATCTTCGTTATTATTCATTACCGTAGCCATACCAGACGCACTATATTCCATCATCTGATAGGTAGTATGCTTGTTCAGCATAAATGCAAAACCAATGTCACAGGTCCGGTACAAGGCCGCTACCTCATCCAGGGACTTGATCAGCCCAAGATTAGTAATTTTGCCTTTTAGACCGTATTGGGCCTCATTCCACTCGGCACCGGCCGTAATGACTTCGATTGCTTTACCGTATTTGTCGAGTAGCTGCTTAATCGTCAGGATACCCAGGTTGAAGGCATTACGGGGGTTAAAAGGCCGGGCATAAAAGAAGATTCGCACCCGCCGGTTATTACGGTTAGGATCTGGGTAATACAGGCTATGATTGACGGCCGGAATAAAGCTAACCCCTTTCAGGCCATGCCCCTGGTTAATGGCCGCCAACAAGCCAGGTGTGTTGACAATGCCAGTAAAACCAAACCGGTAGGTCGATTCCGCCAGGGCGTAGGTCGATCCGGCAACGTAAAATAGTGGCTCGTAGTCCTGAATAAAGTAGTATTTATGTTTGGTCTGGTTGTAACGAAGCAGCAGGTAAGCCGACATCCAAATTGTGCAAAAGGCAATGTCGCTGGGCGGTAATTTTTTGATGTCCTTAAGCTTATCATCGCCAAAGACGATAATTTCGTAATCTTTAGTTCCGGGGAAATGGTCCGCGATTTCCCGTTCCATCTTAGAGGTGTCCATGGTAGGGTTGTCGTAAATCACTATTCGGTTTTTGACACCACTAGTACTAAGTTTTTCGATAAATCGAAAAATGGTCTGGATACCGTTAAAGCCAAAATGGTCGTAGTAGGGCACGAACCAGGTGGCGGACTTTATAGTCTCCGGCTTTGGCCCCTTGGACGACTGTTGGCTAAACTGGATGTCGTCACTGTTAATTTGGAACATCGAGTTTGAGATAAAATCGAATTCTTCGCGTAAACTCTTACCTTCTAGCGTTTCCTTGTGCGGTGCGAGCTGCCGGCGGAGTGCCCGGGTGCGATACCTAAAGGTACTACGACTCTTCTGGGCAACTCCTTTAAAGCCTTGATTCTTGTAGACTTGCAGAGCCTTACGGGCAGCGTTACTCATGACTCCTCCTAAGGACAGGTATTTCGCTCATAATATCGAGGTTTGGGTTGAAGTAAGGGTCTCCTTGGTCAATGTAATGACGGTAGTATTTCATGGACACTTCGTAATCATGCCGGTTATCATTCCTTTTATTATAGGCGCCGACACTGACATTTTCATAGTGTATAAGTTTAGCGAATGGCCAGTAAACATTGCGATAGCCCGCTTCATAGAGGGCCAGGCCTAGGCGCACGTCCTGCCCGGCAGTGATAAATTCTTCGTCGAAACCGCCAACCTTATCAAACTTAGTGGCTTCAACGGCCACACAGGCTGCCGTCACGGCCAGGTAGTTACGCGGCCAATCGGGAAGCCAGAAAGGTGTCAGCATACCCAGTTTCAACCCCCTAAAGACGTGTCCAGCGGTACCCAGCATACCTACTACGACACCCGAATGTTGGATGGTTTTGTTTGGATAAAACAGTAGGGCACCGACCTCACCAACTTCTTTCCTCAGCGCTACCGACGCTAACTCCTCTAGCCATTCATTATTAAGGACTTCTGTGTCATTGTTAAGAAAAACTAGTACCGCACCTTCGGACTTCTTACGAGCAAAGTTATTAATTTTCGAGAAGTTAAAGGGTTTGTCATAGAAAAACACTTTAATCTTAGGCTTAGGCTTTAGGCTATTGAGATACGTGAAAGTCTCTTCTTCAACGCTATTATTAGAAACCAGAATAATTTCATAGTTCTTATAGTTAGTCTTATCCAAGATGCTACCAACACAAGTTTCTAGCAAGCTTACTTTATCCTTAAACGGAATTATGATTGAGATCTTTGGCATACCGTCCAAGCTATATTTGATTCGGTGATTCGTGGGGCGATTTGGCATCTGTAGAACATCTACTTTAATATGATTTCGGGAAAAGTAGTCAGACAATGCCTGCCTGCCACTGTCATGCACATAGTCTTTAGCGGTTATAGATGAGGCGGTCGAACTTTTGGCCATTCGCATGTGATAGAGAACTTTAGGCACGTGCACTATTTTTGGATTGGTCTCTAGGGCCCGCAGTGTTAAATCATAATCTTGCGAGCCATCGTACTTTGAGTCTAAACCGCCCAGCTTCTTAAGCAACTTCGCCTTAATAACAAAAAAATGCGTGACATAATTGGCGCTGAAAAATAGGTCAGGTGACCAATCTGGCTTGAAAAGTGGTGACATCCTTACCTTACCGTTTTCTGAAAGCCGGTCTTCATCGCTGTAAAGAATATCTGCTTCAGGATTTTGTTTTATGGCTGTTGCCATTTCATTAAGTGCCCAGGTTGGCAGCACATCGTCATGGTCCAGAAAGCCTACGTAAGTTCCTTTGACACGCTTTAACGCAGCATTTGTGTTACCGGAGATGCCAAGGTTACCGTTAGTTTTAATATATGATATGCGCTCATCTTGACCCGCATAGCGCTCTATAATATCCGGTGATCGTTTGTCCGTAGAACCGTCCGCGATCGATAAGTGCCAATTCGTATAAGTCTGCTTAATGAGTGACTCGACTAATGCTTTAATATAGCGCTCAGGCGTATTGAAGCAAGGCACTACTAACGATATGAGGGTTGCTTGCACCTCTAATACCGGGTTGAGGGTTTTTGGTTCGATACGACGTATCCAGTTTTTGTATATAAAGACACTATTATTTGGGCCATGCCGTAGTAAGTTTTTCACCCGGCCCGCAAATATACGTCTTTTGCTACCGGGAGGCATTATAATTTTTAACATTTATTTTCCATTCATGATGAAATTATTTACTTCTTGTTAGAGTTGCTTCTTACGCCTCTTAGTGCCGTTGCCAGTTTCCAGACCTTACTTTTAGTAACATCTTCGAGGGCAGCGTTAAGCATTTGAATATCTTCGGATTGCTTTTTAATAATTGCTTCTAGTTTTTTTATGTGCGCGTCGTGACTACTTATTAATTTATCCCTATCTTTTATTTGTGTCTCCTCATACGCAAGGAAACGCTTCAAAAATTCGGCCGCCATAGCGGGGTATTTTTCGAAAGCGTTGGCGAGTAACTGATTATGATCGGACTGCGATTTTAAATTGGCTATCGCTAAAAAAGCTCTGAGAATTGGCTCGTACAGAGCGTCTTGATACTCCTTTTTAGATCCGTAGATTTCAACAATCGCTTGGTGCATTGCTAAATGTTTCATGCCATTCTTTCGCCAAAACTCTTCGGCATTATCTGACCACCATATGCCGCCCTCATGGCGTCTATAGGTAGCCATGACCTTATCGATGTAGCCTATTTCTCCAAATTGAGCATTATAAAGATGTAAATACCAATCTACTGGCAATATGCCGTCGGGTATATCCGTATGGTTTTGTTTGCGATACATGACTGAATTGGTTTGTATAAAATTTTGCTTTAGAAGTTCTTCAAGATTAAGGTCTTTGGGGTCTTTTTTATCGGGAAATATTATCTCTTTTTCCTTTTTACCCTCGAAGAATACATTGACCGGGTGGAAACAAAATGAACTTTGCGGGTTACCATCAAGAAAGTCGGCTTGGATCTGTATTTTATTGGGATCTGTCCAAAAATCATCGCACTCGCATAAAGCTATATATTTACCACGAGCCTTGCTCATGGTATCTGAAAAATTTCTTGATATGCCTACATTACTTGTCCTTAGTATGGGCTTAACCAAATTCGGGTACTTTTCGGCATATTCTTTTATAATGCTGGGTGTATTATCCGTTGAGCAGTCATCGCCAACTATAATCTCGAACTCAAAGTTAGCTTTTTGGTTTAAAAAACTATCAAGCGCTTGTCGTATGTACCGTTCGTGATTATAGGAAATAGCAACAATGCTTACTTTTGGTTTTACTTGACCTTTCATTGGGAGTCCTTCTCCAAGTTAATTTGAATCCAGACTTTTTCGCCTGACTTGGGATCAATAAAATAGGCATTCTTGTATGGGGGGTGCGTGAGAGCTCGTAGTTTATCTATGGTTTCCTGGAATGAAGTTTGTTCATTCATGTCTATCTCACATAATTTATCAAAATCGACCTTTAGATTAAGATTACCTTCCGCTTTTGGGACAAAGGTGGTGTAAGTATTACTAAGAATTGAGTGAAGGTTTTCTTTTAGAAGCTCTTTTTCTGCTTCTTGTACTCTTTGGTATGCGGTAAGTGAGGTATCCCAGGCATACAAAGGCACTTCTTTTTGGGCGATTATATTACCGTGGTCAATTGCTTCATCAATCTCATGAATAGTAGCGCCTAGTGTTAAGCCGTTGAGTATGGAAAAAACTTGCGGGAACCAACCTCTGTTATACGGGTTAAACCCAGGATGAATATTTATACATTTAACTTTTTCGACCAATTCAGCGGGGAAGATTTGTTTGCAATGAGCAGATATTACGAGGTCATAATTCTTAATGACTTCCCCGACCTGCTTTTTCATGTCTACGGGTATTATCTCGATATCTTGAGTCCCCGATTTAAGTAGCGCGCTGTTTGGATGGCAGGCAAATCTAATAGTTCTTTTACCTAGCAGGTCCTTTTTTTCTTTTAGTAATTTAACAAAAAAATCTAAGATTTCTTTGTTATCGGTAACTACCAGTATTCTTTCATTAACCATGCATGGCCTCTTCAACTACCCTACAAATGAACTCGATGGTTTCAGTTGCCATATCATTATGTACTGGAAGTGAGATGACTTGCTTGGAAATTTCTTCTGTGTTTTTTAGATCCCCTCTAGGGCTGTCTTTAAAAAGCGGCTGATAATGTAGTGGGGGGGCATAATAAGTGCGTGCTTCTATTTTATTATCCTTAAGATTTCTTAATATTTTGCTTCTTTCGTCCGCCGCGACCAGAATCGTAGCGAACTGAATTGATGCCTTGTCTGCAAATGGTATGAACCTAACTCGCTTGTTTATTAGCAATCTCTCGTACGAGGCATAGACATTTCTTCTTTTACGAAGTATGGTTTCGTAATTCTTCAGAATTCTTAAGCCAATAGCACAATCTAGTTCTGTTATTTTTGCATTTAGACCTTCTTTGTCCGCAAGTTTATGGTCGTCAAACCCGAAGTTTTTTAGAGATTCTATACTCTCGGCTAAGCCTTTGTCTTTTGTTGTAATGAGTCCCCCCTCGCCAATTCCAAAAGGTTTAGTTGCGTGCATAGAAAATATCTCACACGATCCGCGGGCACCTAACAGTTTGCCGTCTGGGTACGTAGAGCCTATACCTGGCGCGGAATCTATAATTAGAGGTATATCTAGATCTTTACTAAGCGACTCCCACTCATCAATTTGATCATTGCCTATGCCATACTCGTTTATTAATAGTATGCCCGCCATATCTTTTCCATACTTTCGATAGATTTGCTTAAAGCTGGCTTGACTTGGCTGTAGTGTATTCTTGTCTATATCAAAAAATAAAGGGACATAGCCGCACCACTGCGTGGCCAATGGTCCCGCTGGAAATGTAAAGGACGGCAGAGCGACATACTTCTTATCTGATTTAAAGCAAGCCTTCATTACCAGCATCATGGCGGTAGTAGCATTATTAAGCGCAACCACGTGTAAGCCCTGGCCTAAGTAGCTCTCCATTGCATTAATAAATTTATAATAAATCGGGCCGTTATTAGAATAGTAATTATTGTTATAAATTAGCTCGAGGTCTTTTGCTACTTCTTCAATTTGAGGAAATTCTGGCTTAATAAATGGTATGGGCTTAGGCATAAGCTATTTTATAACCTCTATATAAGTCGTCGCCGGATCATTCCTGGCATCGATGTCGAATCCATAATCAGACTGCCTGTATTTCTTATACTTCGCGTCCTTAAATCCTATATGAAGTAATAGTTGTTTTAAGTGTTTGCGCGTGTAGCCGTATCGATGTTGCCAAGAGTATAAAAAGTCCACCAGCAATTCATCCCACGTGCCAAACAACATTCCCCCATCCACATGCTTCGATACATAGTTAAAGTACTTTTTATTGTGCGTTACATACGCGCGTATCATTTTCGCGGTGTCCGGCCAGCCTATCCTCATGCTGCCCCCCGGTTCAAGCACCCTATAACAATCATGCAAAAAAGCCTCGCCTTGAGCTTTCGGCAAGTGCTCTATGAAATGCTCATGAAAAATTTTGTCTACGCTATCGTCTTTATATGGAAGTGGCTTGCGTAAATCCCAATCAAGATCTAGTTGTCCTTTTTTGATATTGTGGTCAGAATTATTATCGACATTTGTCCAGCCCTTACCCTTAACAACATTCGTACCACAAGCTAGGTGTAGTTTTATAGGCTCGGCTGTCTTCATTTTTTAAACCTGCTCCTTTTACTTTTGATGCTTAACATGAGCCTGGGGTATTCTCTTTCATTACCTGCAACTAAGCTTAAATCTAGTGATCCTCTTATGATACCCCTGGCTTATTGATATATTATACGGTACCTGTCGTATAATCAGAACGTGTTGCCGCTTAAGAAAAAGAAGCTACTAACGTACGTGCTGGTATTCGACCAGTATCATATAATCCGTAAGACATTGGATTTTATGACAGCTTTTAGCGACCAACTCGAGATTGTCATAATTGAAAACCCAAGCCCTAATAGTCCAAAAATAAAAAAGCTAATCGACAGTTACGGAAATGCCGGCAAGTTAAAACGACACTATCTGTTTGAAGATAATATTGCCGCCAATGTTTTCTCCGTCGTATTAGAAAGAGAGCGCAGCGTAATTAAGAAGCACAGCCTAGTAATGCTGACCGATGGTGATTTAATTTGCAAAGATGGTGATTGGCTAAAGGAAGAGATAAGCATACTGAAACACAACCCTTCTGTCTTCGTGTGCGGCGTAAGTCTCAACTCGTTTAATTTACCAATCAAAACGTTCCCTGAAGCGAAGAATTGGATACCTTTGGACATTAGCGAGCAGGAGGACTATTTCGAAGCTAGGACTGGGCTGCACTTGCTTACTTTATCTAGCACTGATTTACTCGGTTTCTTGGATTGGTTCAAGGCTCACGAACACCCCTTTGTGGACAGTACTCTTCATTATTATTGCTACGATATTTTAGGTAAAAAATGGGCACGCACTAAGAAGGCAAAGGCACGTCATTTAACATGGGACTTATATGGTGATCTGGAAAATTCATATACGAGGCTAAAGACCAGTAAGAGTCATAAGGAAATGTGGTTTCATCTAAAGAAGGCTGACTTTAGCCTTAAAGAATACTAGGGCTGGACAGGCGTCCAGGTATCCTCAAGTTTCATCGCAGCACCTCTTGTAATATCTTTGCCACTTATTGAAAACTTGAGCGTGGGTTGGCCTATAGACAACAATTTCCTGCCCTCAACCCTACACAGAACACTTGTTACTTGGTAGACGCCCACATTGAAAAGTGACTTATCTAAATCGTATTCAATGTGTCCGTCGCCGTTTAATGGCTCTTCATGAGACGTGGTTAGTTCTGCAACCGAAACTCCATCCCTTAGTATGGAAAAGCCTATGTACATATTACTATTGTCTTTGGACTTGTAGGTAAATTTCATCCGTAGTTTATTGCTTGTCTGTTCGACAATCTCAGCTTTTAGGTTATGCAGTGGGGATGGTTTTGGGCCATTACTATTGCCGTCTGCTTTTTTTTCAGGAGATTCAAGGTTTTCTAATTTATACACTTCGGCTATATCAAAAGCATCACCCGCCCGTTTAATCTCTCCGCTCTCTATATATACCGCCTTATTGCAGAAGCGAGAAACCGCCGACATGTCGTGAGATACAAAAATCACCGTCTTTTTTTCTTGCTTCAGTTTCTCAAAGTAGTTATAACATTTTTGCTGAAAGGCAGCATCGCCCACTGCTAATACTTCATCCAATAATAAAATATCGCCCTGAGCTCTAATGGCAATAGAAAAAGCTAGCCTTACTTGCATACCAGAAGAGTAGTTTTTGAGCTTTTGGTCCATAAACTGTTCGAGCTCGGCAAACTGAACAATGTCGTTATATATGAATTTCATTTCTTTTCGGTTAAAGCCAAGGAGTGCGCCATTTAAAAAGACATTTTCTTTACCTGTCAGCTCAGGGTTGAAGCCAACACCTAGTTCTATAAAAGGAGTAAGTTTGCCGTTAACTTGAATGTTGCCAGAGGTGGGCGTATAGATGCCTGCCAATATTTTCAGCAAGGTGCTTTTGCCGCTGCCGTTACGGCCCACAATGCCAAAGAAATCGCCTTTATGTATGTCCAGTGAAATATTTTTGAGCACCTGTTGACGCTCAAAGCTGCGTCGCTTGCGGAAACTCAGTAATGCACTTTTGAGCGTTGTCTGTTTTTCGTGTGGCAGCTTAAAAGTCTTACCGACCTCATGCACGCTAATGGCGACTTCGTCCGGGTTAAGGGCAGGTTCAATCATTAAATATTCTCCGCAAAATATTTTGATTCACGCCGGAAGTACCATACCCCAAGACAAGTAACCAGAAGAACAACTAGAAATGGTGCATACTGGTGCCAGCCGCCGTTGAAAACTTTATATACCGTTATGGTTTCGTGGGTGATGAGTACATAACGAGCATCCTGAACAATTTGCGCAAAAGGGTTAATCATTATTAATTTTTGAAGGCTCAGGTTCGTTATTCGCGATAAAGGATACAGAATGGGCGTAATGTAAAAGCCGCCCTGAAGAATAACTTCCCAAATGTAGTTGACGTCGCGAAAGCGCACAAACAGAGCCGACAAAAAAAACGATAGGCCCAAGGCAAAAACATATAGTTCCAGCAGTATTAAAAATAGCAACGCACTACTAGGCTGGATCGCCACATGGTTAATAACCAAAAAAATGCCGACCACCACAAGGTTGAGCAAGAAATTAATCAAGGCCGATAAGCTGCTGGATACCACGATAATCCAGCGTGGAATACGAATTTTACGGATTAAATCGCCCCGGCCCACAATCGAACCCAGACTCTGCACCGTCATTTCTAAAAAGAAGTTCCATATGACAATGCCCAGCAGCAAATATACGGGATAGTGTGAGATGCCGCTGCCTAGTTTTAAGAATTTAACAAAGACTACGTATAAAATTATAAAAAGCAGCAGTGGTCGCAGTAGCGACCAAGCATAGCCAAGTACCGAATTCTGATACCGCAGCTTAAAATCGGTCCGAACCAGCTCAGCTAATAGAGCGCGGTTCGTCTTTGAAAAAATATGTATCATAGGAGTTAACTAGGTGTCTATTATAGAGTAGTTGTATACTTTAATAAACATGTACACACCTTATGTCAGTGTTGTAATTCCCAACTGGAACGGCAAAGATTTGCTTGGCGCTTGCTTGGACTCTTTGCTGGCGCAAACCTCTAAGGCTGAGGTAGTAGTTGTTGATAATGGCTCGGGTGATGGTTCGCAGTCCTATCTAAAAAAGAACTATCCGGAAGTGACACTGATTGAACTAGATAAAAACTACGGTTTTAGTGGTGGCGTAAATCGAGGTATCGAACATGCTATGAAAGCTGGCGCAAAATATGTTGCTTTATTTAACAATGACGCTATTGCGGATAAGCACTGGCTTAAAAATATACTTGCGGCCGCGGAAACCCAACCAAAATCTGGTATTGTGACAAGCAAGTTTATGCGTATCGACAAAAAACACTTGGATAGCACCGGAGACTTTTATAGCGTCTGGGGATTACCGTTCCCGCGCGGCCGCAACGAACTAGATAACGGGCAATACGACGATAAACGGGATGTTTTTGGGGCCAGCGGCGGGGCTAGCCTATACCGGGCTGCTATGTTACAAGAAGTTGGTTTATTCGACGAGACATTTTTTGCCTATTTTGAAGATGTCGATATGAGTTTTCGAGCTCAGTTGGCCGGCTGGAAAGTCGTGTATGCGCCACAGGCCATTGCGTATCATCATCTTTCAGCCACAACCAGTAAATTAGGCAGTTTTGCTCGCTACCACTCTGTTAAAAACTTTGTGTTGCTGTATACAAAAGACATGCCGGCAAAGCTTTATTGGAAATACTTGCCGTTGGCCTGTCTACAATTTATTCGTCTAGGACTGGGTAGCTTGGTCCGGGGTGAGTTTTTGACCTTTATGAGAGGCTGGCTGGCGGCCCTTGGACTGATGGGTAGTACGCTAGTCAAGCGTCATCATATTCAGCAATCCCGAAAAGTATCGACGGCTCACATTGATGGCTTACTGTTCCATCATCGGCCGCCAAAACTTCCGGCATTAGGAGACACATAAATGAGCAACATTGTTATCGACGGCCGTGAGCTAACGGCCACAGGCACGGGCACCTATTTAAAGCATTTATTGAGCGAGCTGCAGCAGCTAGACCGAACCAATAGCTATGTAGTACTGCTCAAACCAAAGGACATGGAAGACTGGCAGCCAACCAATAAGAATTTCACTAAAGTCGGCTGTAGTTACAAAGAGTTTACCTTTGGCGAGCAAATTGGCTTGCGCAAACAACTCAAGCACCTGCAGCCGGATCTGGTACATTTTGCCATGGTCCAGCAGCCTGTTTTGTACCGCGGCCGCACCATTACGACCATGCACGATCTCACCACCGCCCGTTTCCGCAACCCCTCCAAAAACTGGCTGGTATTTATAATCAAACAAGCCCTTTATAAATGGGTAAATCGTATTGCTGCCCGCAAATCTAAGGCTATCCTTACGCCCAGTGCATTCGTAAAAGACGACGTGGCTCGCTTTGCCCGCATCAACAGCCGCAAAATTACGGTCACGTATTTGGCCGCCGACAAAATTACCGAGGCGCCCGAAGCCATCTCCGAGCTAGAAGGTAAAAGCTACGTCATGTACGTTGGGCGGCCGCAGCCACACAAAAATTTGAGCAGGCTGGTAGAAGCCTTTGTGCAGCTTCGTCAACAGTACCCCGAGCTGCATCTGGTGTTGGTTGGTAAGCGTGACGCTCTCTATCGTCGCTTAGACAAGCAGCTACAGAATCAAGCTATCAAAAACGTGCACTTTATGGGCTTTATGAACGATGGCCAGTTGCGTTGGTTATATGAACATACCAAGGCCTATGTCTTTCCGAGTCTGAGCGAAGGCTTTGGCTTGCCTGGACTCGAAGCCATGGCACATGATGCTCCGGTGGTAAGCAGTAATGCTACGTGCCTGCCCGAAATTTATGGCGACGCCGCCGAATACTTTGACCCCTTAGACGTCAAAGCAATGATCAAAGCAATCGCCAAGGTTATCGACGACGACAAGCGGGCCGATCAATTACGTTCCTTGGGCAAAAAACAAGTCGCCACGTATAGTTGGCAGCGCACTGCCGAGCAAACGTTGGCTGTTTACAAACGCGTGCTGAACGATGAGTTACCTCCGGCAGCTTGAGCCCTTATTTCTGATATACTGAGGGCAATACATGAAGAGCTCAAGTGCTTGCACCATTTCAGTGGTAGTGCCACTATATAACGAAAGTGGTGCCCTCCAGGACTTTCATCGGGCCCTCACTAGTGTGCTGGCTCAAAGCGTCGGGACATCCTACGAAATAATCTACTGCGATGATGGCAGTACCGACCAGACAGCTCATGTTGTTCAGCAGTTTTGCCAAGCTGATGTTCACACAAAACTACTAAAACTTACCCGTAACTTTGGCAAAGAAAACGCTCTGACAGCTGGCATCGCCCAGGCAACGGCTAAGGCCATCCTGACACTTGATGGTGATGGGCAGCATCCCGTTGAGCTTATTCCAAAATTCATTTCCGCTTGGGAGCATGGTGCACAAGTAGTTGTCGGCGTTCGGCAGAACCACCCAAACAATAATCGTTCCAAGTGGGTGGGCAGACAGCTTTTTTATGGGGTCTTTAACCGAATAAGTGCTCAAAAATTAATAGCCGGTTCGACCGACTTTAGGCTCATCGACCAAGCGGTCCAGCAAGCCTTTTTACAACTACCAGAAACCAATCGCATTACTCGCGGATTAATTGATTGGTTAGGTTTTGAGACTGTGCGGATTCCCTTCAGAACTAAGACTCGAGTAAGTGGCGAGCCTGGGTACAGTTTTAAAAGTCTAGTGCAACTGGCTCTGAATAGCCTGGTGTCACTCAGCCCAGCTCCTTTGTACATATTTGGTCTTTCCGGTGTAGTGATTACCGTGTTAGCTTTTTTATTGGGGGCATCGGTGTTTGTTGAACAGCTGCTTTTAGGTGACCCTTGGCACTGGAAGTTTACTGGTACGGCTATGTTGAGTATTTTGTTGCTGTTTTTAGTAGGTATCTTGTTGAGCGCCCAGGGCCTACTATCACTGTATGTCTCCCATATTCACAGTCAAAGCAAGCAGCGTCCGCTGTATGTGATCGATTATCGCGGTTCAGCCGGAATAGATACAGAAAGCAGCGGCAATGCCTAAGCAACTTGGTTATATGAAAAAAGCTGGTACTAAAACCAGCGAAAAAGAACCACGCCTAAAACTCACCGCCTGGGGCAGAACCTATGACTTAACGCGAGTTTACGCGTTGGTTTGTGTTGGTGTTTTGGGGCTAACTACCTGGTTCTGGGCCTTATTAAGTAGCCGTTTGCAGCAAAGTAATGCCGACCAACTGGTGAACAGTTATTTGTTTGAGCACCTCAAAACGTTTCAGCAAGCGACGTTTCCCGAAAGTCACAGTTTCTTGCTCAAGTGGCCGCTGTTTTATTTGATCCGGCTGTTTGGTACGACCACTTTTATGTTTAGCCTGGTCACTATTGGCTTGGCGTTACTGACGGTCTTAGGATTTGCAGTACTATTGTGGCGCATCGAGCGCCGCTTGCTTATCTTTGGCACGATATGTTTAGCCCTGGCTTTGGTTTTGTTGATGGTACCGCCTCTGGCTTACCCGGGCGGTTTGTTGCCAACTGGCTTAGCCATGATCACCACGCGTAATGTTGAGTATCTTATGTATATACTAAGCCTGCTACTGCTGGCCCGCTCTCGGCGCTGGCTCAGTTGGACCGCGCTATCGGCTACCAGCCTGTTGAGCCTCCTGATTGCCAGCGATAAGTTGTTTATGAGTTTAAGTATTGGTGGGGCTGCTTTGGCCAGCTTAGTTTACCTGGCATTTCGACGCTGGAACAAAGCCCGCTTAGCTGGCGGCTGGTTGTTGATGAGCCTGCTGTCCAGCGTTTTGGCGATGATCATACTACACCTTATAAGCAGGCTACACCTTACTCATTTTGCCGGACACGCTGCAGGGGCCAGTCCTTACGGCTTAAGCCATGGCGCCAAGAACTTTGTTTTGGGCGGTATATACGCCGTGGCAGGACTGTTCACAAACTTTGGAGCCAATCCGGTTTTTGACGTTACGACTGTAGCCAGGCTACCCCATCAATTGTTGAGTCGCTTCATTAGTTTTGGCTCTATCGCCTACCTCATGAATACGGGGCTGTTGCTGGTTGGCCTTTTTGCCGCTTGGCGGGTGTGGTTGGGTAGTCTCCAAAAAACAAAAACCAAGCCGGCCGACGACTTTAGCTTACTAGCCAACATGTTGATCTACTCCAGCCTCGCAGCGGCAATAGTATTTGTAGCAAGTAATCATTATTACGCCGTGGACGCCCGTTATTTGGCAATCAGTGGCTTTGCGCTATTCGTAGCAGCGGCAGTTTATTTGCGACAAAAAACTTTTAAGAAATCAAAAATTTGGCTTCAGCTGGGCGGTGGTTTATGTGTCGGTATCCTGATCGCCATTGGGTGGTCGGTGAGAGCGCAGGACAGCAATCAGCAAGCTCTGACTTCGATTGATGATCGTAACCGCCTGGTCGCTCAGGTACTAGCCCAGCACAAAACCGATACCTTAGCCGGTGATTATTGGCGAGTCCTGCCAATCCGCCTGGCCAGTCGTAACAGCGTTCAGGTACTGCCCCTATCTAACTGTACGCAACCAGCTGGCGCCTTAAGCAGTAAGGCCTGGCAGCCTGACCTAAACACCCATCATTTTGCATATTTACTTTCATTCGATAAGGGCCTAACGACCTATCCGTCTTGTAGCTTAGACCAGATCATCAAAAGTTACGGGCGGCCTAACGCTAGCTTTTTGATAGCCGGCAATCCTGACCATCCTAAAGAAAGTTTATTGTTTTACGACCGCGGCGCGCACAAAAGTGCCCCCAAAATCAGAACAACTATACCAAGCACCGTTTTGCCAATTCCACTAACACTGTTACCAAACACAGCTTGTCCAGATAGTTCAACACTCTTAACTGTTGTAGCTCACCAAGATGACGATCTCTTATTTATGAATCCTGATTTACAAAAGGCAATTTCGGCTGGCAAGTGTGTGCGCACCATCTACTTAACAGCGGGTGATGCTGGTGCCGGCCAAGTGTACTGGCTTGGGCGAGAGCAAGGGGCCGAAGCAGCCTACTCGGCAATGCTGGGCACTAACACTATTTGGGTACAGCGAATTGTCCATATCGCTGACGACGAATTTATAACTGTCGCCAACCCCCGTGGCGACACCAAGACGTCGCTGATTTTTTTGCGATTACCCGACGGTAATTTACGCGGACAAGGCTTTAGAGCCGCTGGGTTTCAAAGCTTGACGAGGTTGCGGAGTGGCAAGGTTAAGACACTCCATAGTGTCGACAGCCAATCTGCCTATACCGCGGACCAGTTGGTTGCGGTGTTGACTAATTTAATGTTGGCCTACCGGCCGGCCGCTATTCATACTCAGGCAACCTATAGTCTCAACAATACCTACCCAGATCATGGTGACCATTTAGCTACCGGGCATTTTGCCCGAGATGCTTACCTGCAGTATGTCGACCACGCCTCGACGCCTTTGTCGTTTTATGCTGGTTACCCTATTCGGGCACGAGCTCAGAATGTGGTTGGTGAGGATTTAGACAAAAAGATAACTGCCTGGTTGGCCTATGCCAAATTTGATGGCGGTGTCTGTCAAAGCATTCAGCAATGCAACCATACCCCCACCTACTTTGCTTATCTTCGGCGGCAATACACTGTTGCGCCCAAATAGCTGCTGAAAGTTAGCTGGCGCCGTCAGTCTCATCGGCCTTTTCTGCCTCAGATGATTCGGGCCCGTGGTCGTCTGGCACGTCAACAGCATCAACGTCTTCGGTGGCTGCCGACTGACTCCCAGCTGGCTTCAGCACTACGTAGCGGTCTCGGCCTTCGCCAACCGATTCAGTAGTTAGCCCCTCGTCGCTGGCCAGTTGATGAATCACGCGGCGATCAGCGGCATTCATTGGCGCCAGATCCATGGGTTGGCCGCTTTTCTTGACAGATTCTATCCAGTCCTCGGCTTTCTCGGCTAAACGGTCTGCCCGTTGTTTCTTATAATTTGCCACGTCCACGTTAACCCGAACCACGCCGAAGTTGTTGTTCTTAAGGGCACTACTTACCATGTATTGCAATGAACGCACCGTGTCGCCTCGCTGCCCAATTAAAAATCCATTTAAATGCGTGCTGGGCACACTCAACTCAATGACTTCACCGTCGGCCGTTGTGGCGTAGACATCGGTGTTTAAACCAAAAAAGGACAGCAGGTCCTCTAAATACTTCTTAGCAAACTGGATCGATTCTTCTATGCCTAGTCGTTCTTCTGTGTCACTCACCGCTTCCTCCTCTTCTTAGTGGAGGATTTTTTGGCCTTTTTAGCCGGCGGCAACACTTCGCCCTCAACTTCTTTAGCATTGGTGGCTGATTTCTCTACTACCTGCACCATTTCCGTCTCGTCTTGATTAAGTACGCGGGCCTGTTGAATATAGGCCACGATGCTGCCGGCTAGCCAGTACAGCGGCAGGGCCGAAGCGATATTCACCGTAAACAAAAAGATCATAGCTGGGATAAAGTAGCGCGTGGTGCGACCAACCGCGGCGTTAACCTCGCCTTGGTCGGCCTGCCTACCTTTGCCAGCATCCTTAAGAATATTGCGCAGGCTTTTGCTTTCTTTGTTATTGGGCATGAGTTGCTTGGTTTGGAAATATTGTCCGGCGGCACTTCCAAGAACAATCACCATGGCTGGCAGATAGATAGATCCATTTTTACCCAAGGCGGCTCGTGTTAAATTAACGACGCCAAACAGCGTACCATCAAACAAATGAATATTAGATGAGAGTTGCTTCATCCAACTCAGGTTACGCAAGAAAGGATACGAGAATGTCAGGATGGCCTCTGGGTCAACGACAATTTTCTTCAGCCCAGCGTATAGGCCAATTAATATTGGCAGCTGAAGCAGCACGATCCCGAGGCTAGAGAACGGATTGATTTGGCGCTCTTTATATAGCTCCATAATCATCATGGACTCTTGCTGCTTATTGCCCTTGCTGGCTTGCTTGATGCGCTTCAGCTCAGGCTGCAGTTCACGCATAGCCTTGGCATGGTGCAGCTGCTTTTTAACCAGCGGCCACATAAGTAGCCGAACAACAATCGTAAAGACAATAATGGCCAGACCAAAGTTGTGGCCTGGCAGTATAGCGTAGATAAAGACGAGTAGATTAAAAATCGGCCGGACAATAAGGGTCGTAAACATGTATTAGCTCCTTGCTTTAAGTCCCATTATACCTAAAAAGCTGTAGATGGTGGACCTTCGAGTGAGTTTTTATGAAGAGATCTTGGCTTGGCGCAGCAAATAGGTGACGTCTTGGCGCAGCTTTTCGCTTGGCATGGTGGTAACGTTATCTTGAAAGACGGTGATCACTAGATCGTATGGTTTAGTGATCGCGGCCTCTTGCAGGCGCACCGCCTCGTAGATACGGCGGCGGATACGGTTGCGTTGCACGGCCGACTTACTGACCTTCTTGCTGACAACAACCGCCAGCCGGTAGCTGTTGCGCCGAGTGTTGAGGGTGTATTTAAGTGAACCCACGCCGGCTCGAACAGTTTGACCTTTTTGATAGACAAACCGCAGGCTGTTGTGGCCATGAAAGCGGTGTTTGGTGGAAATCATATGGTTATATTACCTTCAAAAAGGTGTTGTCTCCGGCTGCTAAGGAACGTTTAGGCAGAAATTTTAGCGCGGCCTTTGTTGCGGCGGCGCTGCAGTACGTTACGTCCGGCTTTAGAGGCCATCCGCTTTAAAAAGCCGTGTTCGCGAGCGCGGTGACGCTTTTTTGGTTGATAAGTACGTTTTGGCATAGGGGTATTATCCTTTAGTTTCTACTGTTTACCAAGCTTCTTGGACTTGCATGAAGTGCGAGGCGCCCATGAATGGCGCCGCGAAAGCGTATATGTAATACGGTGAAATTAACAATATTTAACCCACTAATCCTATCAACTTATCCACCATTGGCCAAGCATTTTCCACAGATTACCAGATGCGTCACGAGCCTGTGTAGAACTCCTACTCTGTTTTAGTGATTTTTCAATCGACTCCAGAATTTAGCAAGCTAAGTTGTGGAAAACTTCTTGGTTTTTGGTATAGTTAAGACCAATCCATATAAGATCGGGGTTTAGGGGCAGGTATGCAAGATGGTTTGTGGCAAGCAGTGTTGGGCGAGATCGAGCTCACCGTATCACGCGGGAGCTATGTTACTTGGTTTAAGAACACCAGCTTGCTCAAAAACAAGGACGACACCGTGGTCATTGGAGTGCCAAATGTTTTTATCAAGCAACAATTAGAGCGCAAGTTTAACCAACTCATTAGCGACACGCTGGCCAAAAACGGCATTACCCCAACTCATATAGAATATAAAATTCATTCCGGCCACCTGCCGGCTAAAAAAACCGAGGACGAACCGGTCTTAACCACTCAGAATGCTCCACGCCCAGCAGCCAAGGCCCTCACCAGCGCCCTAACACACACCTACCGGCAAGGGCTCAACGAGCGCTACACGTTTGAGAACTTCATTGTAGGCAGTGGTAATGAGCTGGCTTACGCCGCTTGCCAGGCCATCGCCACCACACCTGGCACCAAGTACAATCCATTGTTTATTTATGGTGGTGTTGGTATCGGCAAAACCCACCTCATCCAAGCCGTTGGTAACGCCATCATGGTGCGTAACCCTGGATCTAGAGTTGTCTATATATCTACCGAGCAGTTTATCCAGGAATTTTTAGATGCCATCCGCTACAAAAAGAATACCGATTTTGCCGGCTATTATCGCAGTGCTGACGTGCTGATCATTGACGATATGCAGTTCATTGCCGGCAAGGAAAAAACACAGGAAGAATTCTTTCATACTTTTAACGCCCTGCACCAGGCCAACAAACAAGTCATTATTAGCAGCGATAAACCACCTAAAGAAATCCCGACTCTTGAGGACCGGCTACGCAGCCGTTTTGCTTGGGGCATGAGTATCGATATGCAAAACCCCGACTTTGAGACTCGCTGCGCCATTGTCCAAACCAAGGCTCACTCCCACGGCGCCACCATCCCTCAACCTGTTGTTGAGTACCTAGCGACGTATGTTCAGACCAACATTCGCGAACTTGAGGGTGCCTTGAATCAACTGTTGGCTTGGTGTGAGATGCGCGGGCTCGAGCCCGACGTCACCATTGCCACCAATCTCTTTGGAGCGCACCGCACTCGACCAAAGCATTTGAGCGCCAAGCAGATCATTGAGCGCACTGCCAAGCACTTCCAAGTACCAATGGAGGACATGTTGGGCCCTAAGCGTGATAAAGACATTGTGGTGCCACGCCAAGTGGCTATGTATATACTGCGCAGTGAATTGCACCTTAGCTTTCCTAAAATTGCCCGAGAATTAGGCCGCAAAGACCACACCACAGCTATTCATTCAGTTGAAAAAATCGAGAAAGAGTCTGCCCAAGATGCTGATATCCGCAGCGCCATCTCCGAAATAAAGGAGCGTTTGTATGCGTAAATCATGTGTACAAATTGGGGAGCGGCTGAGCATGAATGCCGGCATAACTACCGCTACTTGTGCACGTGTTGTAGTTTTGTTTGAGCGCCTGTGGGCAAAAACTGGAGTTGTGCCAGTTGTAAGCACAGCTTTTACTAGGGCTTTGTGCACGGCAGATGGTAGCGTTTTACCGAATATCGCGTTGGTGTTTTCCCCACTATCCACACACCCTACTACTAAAACTACTATTTTAAATAAGTAATAGAAGGATTAATAACCATGGACCTACAAGTCACCCAGGAAAACTTAAGCAAAGCCCTTGGCACAGTCGCTCGTATTGCCAATACCCGCAATACCCTACCCATCTTAGCCAATGTGTTGATCAAGACGGTAAATAACCGCCTGACCATCGCGGCCACCAACCTAGATATCGCCATTACGCACGTGATTGGCTCAAAGATTGCCGGCGAAGGAGCCATTACTGTTCCGGCTCGACTGATGCAAGATTTTGTCAGTAGCCTGCCTAGCGGGGTGATTACGCTCAAACTTGAGGAACAGCGTTTACATATCAGCACCGACAAATACCAATCAGTTATTAACGGCATTTCAGCTGAAGAATACCCTGTCATGCCAGCCATTGCTGATGGTCAAAACTGGAAGGTAGCTGGCCAGCAGTTGCGCAAGAGCCTGCAGCAAGTGGTGGGGGCAGCCAGTAGCGACGAGGCCCGCCCGGTGCTCACCGGAGTCTATGTCCACACCCACGAGGGTTCGTTGTACATGGTTGCCACCGACAGTTACCGCTTGGCCGAAAAACGCCTGGGCACCAACAAAGACACCATGAATCTTCTCGTGCCGGCGACCGCCATGCAAGACTTGCTCCGAATTCTCAGCGATTTTGATGAAGAAGTGTCCATTACTCATGACGACCAACAGGTGTTATTCCGTGTTGGCACCGTGGAATTGGTGGCTCGGCTCATCGAGGGCCAATACCCAGACTATCGCCGGCTTATCCCTAAAGAATTTGCCACCAGCGCCAAACTTAAGCGAGCCGAACTAGTTAATATTACCAAAGTGTCGAGTTTGTTTGCCCGCGAGAGCGCCGGCAGCATAACCATTGAAGCCGATAACAAGGCCGCCCAAGTAAGCATCCGCTCCATCGCTAGCCAGCTGGGTGAGAATACGGCCAGTGCTAGCGCCGAGGTAACCGGTGGAGGCGGCATCACGCTTAATTCTCGCTACGTACTTGATGGGTTGCAAGTTCTAGACGGTGACGACGTCCAGTTCAGCTTTAACGGCAAGCTCGAACCATGCGTGCTCAAGGCGGCCAACACCGATGATTACCTGCACGTTATCATGCCGCTCAAGAGCTAACCCGCTACAATAAAATACGATGATTACTGATTTACGCCTGCAGCATTTTCGTTCGTATACGGATAGCTCATTTGAGCTGAGCCCGGGCGTAAATATCATAGTTGGGCCCAACGCCAGCGGCAAAACCAACTTATTAGAGGCGGTGATGATGGTCGCTATCGGCAGGTCTTTTAGGGCCAGGGATGAAGAGCTCAAACAATTTGAGGCGGAGTGGGCCCGGCTCGATGCCCATACCATAACCGGTCAACGGAGCGTGCTGCTAGAAGAAAAAGTTTTAGGTGTTCAAAAGAGTTTTGTTATCGACGAGCAAAAACTCTCGCGGTTGACACTTCATAAAACACTCCCCGTGGTATTGTTTGAGCCAAATCATCTTTTGTTGTTGCACGGCTCCCCGGAGCTACGACGAGCCTACCTAGATGATTTACTAGAGCAATTGATCACCGGCTACAAGCAAGTGCGTCGCCACTACCGGCGGGCCCTGTCGCAACGTAATGCCCTACTGAAGCTGGGTTACGCCCAGGCCAAACACCAGTTATTTGCTTGGAACCTACGGCTTAGCGAACTAGGCGAGCAAGTCGTGCGCTACCGCCAGCAACTAGTAGACGACATAAACGTTGATATGGCTGCCACCTATAGCGAACTGGCTGATAAAAAGACAGCTGTGGTTGGTCGATATCTGAGCGACGCTGCCGTGGAAAGTTACGGCAGCTATTTATTAAAGAAGTTGGAATCACACAATGAGCTGGATTGTCAGCGCGGCTTTACAGCCTATGGCCCGCAGCGTGATGACTTGGAGTTACTCATTAACGACAAGCCAGCCAGCCAAGTAGCTTCACGCGGTGAGCTGCGTAGCCTGGTCTTAGCGCTTAAAATAATTGAACTGAAGCTCATGGAGCGTATTCATAACAAACCGCCGCTGCTGCTGCTTGACGATGTCTTCAGTGAGCTCGATGGTGCCCGTCGCCGGGCGCTTACCGAGCATCTCAAAGACAATCAGACATTTATTACGACCACCGATGCTGATGTGGTCGTAAAAGGATTTACTAGCAAAGCGCTCATTATACCCCTAGAAGCGAGCTTGAACTCACAAAAGAAAGGCTAGTGAATTCCTTCGGTGTAGTGATAATTTCGTAACTGAGCTGTTTGATACTTTATGGTGTAGTCGCTGGGGTTAAAGCCCCGGTCTTGAATCCATTGCAGGGCAATTTGTTGAGTTTGAGGACTGGACGAAGTAATGATAAGCACTGGGCCCGTACTGGCACCGTTACTTTGAACGGTGCTAGAAATTCGAAAGCGATCGCCGGAGCCCAAGTACGGCAATAGTGCTAATAACTTGCCGCTGTCTGGCGAACTTGCGGCCGCCGCCAACTTTAAGTTCTGGCTAGTTTTGTGCCGAGCCTGCACGGCAACAGTAGTGCTAGTTTGATAGCCATTGTCGGTAGCTGAAACCGTGTAACTGCCTGGCTTGAGCCGCACCTTACCACTCCCGGCCCCAATAACTTTGGCGTTATGATCAGCCTGACTGACGCTCAAAGCCGCATTTTTATCCGATGAGCTGAGCGAAAGAACTCCAGTTGTTTGATACGTATAAAGCGACAAACCAATCTCATACAAGCAAACCAGCACCACAAAAATAATGCCTAGGGATACAAAGCGTTTGGCCCGAGGGTTCAAGTAGATATCGGTTTGGGGATTCATAAAATTAGTACCCCTTGGCTTTTTAGATACTGCACAACATCGGCGGGCACGCCCTGAGAGCTATCAATTGAGAATGACGTTCCGGGTCCCAGCACGGTGTGGTAGGTGGTACCAACTTTTTGCATAACCAGCGTGGCACTATTGTGATCCGAACCCGTTGACTCAACTTGTATCACCGCCCACTCCTGATTGTCCAGATAATGAATGACTTTGATACTGTAATCTTTGCCAACCTGGGGCTGCGAGACGCTTTTTGGTGCAGTGGCTAAACTTTGAGAAATAGCACCGGTTAACGGCGGTGCTGATTTGAGGGTTACGACTGGCGAGCTGCCAATAATTAAAACTCGGGCAACTATCGCTACAATGATCAACAAGCCCAAGCCAATAAATGTGGTTGTTATTTTTCTATTCATGGTTAGTTACCACTGCTTCCTGGACCAGTCCAGCGCCAAGCGCCACCCGACCAATTATTCAGCGATGAAGTCACAATACCAGTTTTGGTGCCGGTATGATGCGAGCCAAAGGTTACAATCGAGTCGCCACTGACATGATCAACAATCTCAACGTGCTCGGGTGTGGTGACAATATCACCACCCTGGGCCTGGGCAATGGGAATTGATTGCCAGAACTCACCTCCTGCGCCGTTCATGGTGGTGTGCACCACCCACATATAATTTAGACCAAAAGCCTTATCGACTGCCACGCTCACCAGTCCACTACAGTCGGTGGCGCACGGGCCTTGATTGCCGGCGGCTGAAGTATCTTTGGCTCCAGTCGGGTCCGGACAACCGGCGATGAAGGCCGAGTAACCCTGGTGTCCACCAGCATACAGGTAATAAATTCCTTCGTATTTTCTAGCTTCGCAAAGTATTTTGGAGTCGCCAACGGCCGAAGCGCAATTTACACTACCCCCCGTTGCACAATTGGTCCCCGAGCTATTTCCTAGGCCGCCCGATGCCGTGCTACTACCGCCATTAAATTTGAGCGTCGTGGCATCGACGTAGTGCGTTTCACGCTCGCCTGGACCGATTTGCACGCTCGCTTGATGCGCATAGTCTTTGCGTGTTGTGTTAAGGTCACCAAGTAGTGAATTAATATAGTCGTTGTGGTTAAATTGCAAAACAGCGCCCGCATCATTAGGGTTAGGGCCCCAAGCCCACGCTAAGTTGCCCGGTGTCTCATCGTAATAAGCAATTTCGTGCAGGACTTGCTCGGCAGTGGAATCGGCTGTGGTAATAATAGTGCCGATACGGTTTTGGTTGGACCCGGTCATGACAATAGCATTGGCTTCTACGCCAGCATCAAATGACTTATAGGCTTGGACTCCACTGGCGCTCGTAGCGCCGTCGACTAAATCGGGGCGGCTGGTTAAACCACTGTTCCAAAGGTTAAAGGCGCCGGTATTGGTAAGGTTACCGCCCTCGGCATAGGCCCAGGCCACCATCGCCACCACATGCTCCTGGGTTACGGCCCTCTCTACCGGAATGTTCTTTTTGGTGGCCACATCCTTTAAAACCTCAATGATGTACTGCTCCATATAATATGGCGGCTGGGCCCCGCTATTCCAAGAACTGGCCGCCGGCGTCTTGATGCCGCCAGCGCCTCCAGCTGCCGTACTTCCGCAAACGCTGGAACTGGCGTCATAATTAAAGTAGTAGACGCCGCTATCGAGTGTGCGTTTTTGGTCAGGCGATATGGCCGCCACACTTTGGGTAAAAACCAAACAACAAGCCATGGCTAGCACGAATGAAGACCCGCACATCCGCTTCAAGTGGCGCAAGCGTCGCTGCATGTTCATAAGTTTGCCCGAGCCCCGGCTATTAAGGCGCTATAGAGTGAAAAGCTGTTACCGGCAGCTGTTGGTGTGCTCGATGCCGGACCACTACCACCCGGAAAATTAATCTGATTGCAAGAAGTGTCATCACCTTCGTAGCAAGCGGTCGATTCCATAATCTGAGAATCAAATATGTAGAACCGAACGCGCAGCCAATCGGGATCTGGATCCTGGCAGCTGCTCGGCAGGGTATAGTATGGTTTGGAGTCACCGGCCGTAGTTACGTCATAGGTGTGATTAGCATCGGTACCCTTGGTGATAACAGCCCCAAAACAATCCTGAGCTTGCTTGATAAGTGTGGGGCCTTTTGGACCATCTAGTATCAGCGCTGCGCTGTTGGCGTTGTCGTACGGATTTTTCACGACATCGCTATTTAGTTCTTCTACGCTGAAGCCGAACTTATCAAAGCCGTAATCATACTGGGCCGCGTCCAAAGCGTGTGCCTTACCGGCAATCAGTGCCGAGAACGCTTTAGGGATGGCACCAAACAAGTTTTTTAAACCAAATGAACTCTTAGCAAAACTAGCCACATTATCTTTAAGATTGGGATTTTGCTCATCGATAACACCAGAAACTAAGGAATGGCTGTCGTATGGATTAAGCAAACGATCGGCAATGCTTTTGGAGGCTTGTTCTTGCTGTAATGAGGCTTGCTGGAACTTATTAAGTTCCGCCACCTCTGGCTTTGTTAATTTACGTCCGCCACCGGTGATGGCCGATTCGTTAGAAGCCAACCGCGCCCCATAGTTTATATAGTTGCCAAAATCTGCACCCGCCACATTGATATCTATGGGATGTCCAGCTAGCCAGTGTGTCAAGCCGTCTATCAATATTGGTCCAGTGGCCACACTGAGGGCATAGCCCCCTAAGGCACTTAGCGGGCCGCCAAGTATCGCTAGGCCCATGGTTACTACTTGACCAAAAACACCATTAACCACGCCACATGCTGCGCCTAACCCCGGCACACTAGTAACGAACTGGGTCATCAGGTTTTTTTGATTATCTAGCTTAGCTTCATCGCGAACATCTGGGCCGGTTAAAGGCTTGCCTTGCTCAGCCTGGATACTGCGAGCATTGGCCCAGGAGCCTGTTTCGGCGCTATTAAGTTGCTTGGATAAGAACCCCAGTTGCTCAGGGTTCACATCTTTGCCACTCATAACCTGGTTGCCTACCGACACAGCGTCCATGCCCATGCGCATCAACGGCATTACCACATGCAAATACTTGATTTCATCTATATGATCAACGATGCCTTTGGCCATACAGAGAATACCAATGGCCGCTGCGACACCCCCTACTTTGCCGGTGAGCTTGCCGGCGGTGCTGGTTCTAAATTGCTGGAATGGCCCGGCGGGAGCAGCAGTACCGGTGTTGACAAGTTCCTCACCACCCAGTTGTGCTTCTTGGGCTGTTTGGGCGGCTACGCTAGCCCGGCTTTGAGCTTCGGGAGAGGGTTGTTGTGGCGTGCCATCGGGATTTGTGGCCCCACTCTCAGCCGTAGCAGTAACGGACTGCTCGCCGTTATCTATTTCTTGTTGTCGATTCTTATGCCAGTCGGCTAAGCGTTTATCAAGAGTTTCCAATAGTTTTTTATCGGCTTTTTTCATCGGATGCCAATCTATGCCCGCCCGTTTTCCCATAATTCGGGCCCGCATTACCGCACTCAACTTTGAGTACCCCGCATCTTCCAGCACCGCCGCAATCAACCCCTTGGACTTATAGTAACCTAGGCCTTCAGCGCTAACTTTAAACTGTGAAGCCTCGCCAGCCACAGGCGTAATGTTATTAATACTGACGTTATATTTCTCGGCTAAACCAGCCCGTATTTGCTCGGGTGATTTGCCCTTAAAATCAGCCAGCACACCAGTATCTTTTATGTTATTTACATCAAACACGTACCCATCAAAAAAATTAAGCCGCTCGGTATAGGCGGACGTTATGCCGCTTTCGTTAAGTTTGGCTTCAATTTTGTTGGCGTAGGCGTTGCCTAGTTTATTTAAGCGGGTTCGTTGATCGCCACGATACTCAATATAGCGAGCCAACTTAACCATGCGATCATTGCCGGCATTCTCTTGTGAGGAAAAATGAAATTGTTGTAGCAATTTTGCTATGTGAATAAATTGGAGTGGGCCCGAAGTGTACGTCAGTACCCCAAAAACTACAGCAATGATTGTGCCAATAATGCCTCCACCAAATAGGCGTCGCCGGTTAAATACGCGCACGCCCATCCCAGAAGCGGCTTGCGCCATAAAGCCCTCTTTGTCATCCGATTGCTTGTCGGGCAATAAGTCGCTCTCGTCCTTGGCCGCCGAACTTGGCTTAGTGGTAGTAGGATCACCTTCGGCAGTGTTCAGCTTTTCAGGGCTGGCCGATGATTCATCAGATTTTGAGTCACCATCATGAAAACGATTGGTGATCTCGTTAAACTTATCATCATAGTCCGATTGCGGAGTATCCTCAGTAAACAGCGGCCGCCGTTGCTGCTCGTCTTCTTCCTCAGGACGCGTTTTTGTATCGAGGCTCAATTATAACTCCAATAGATGTATCTATTATACCCCAGGCATCAGACGGTTATTCAGATCAATGGTGCCTTGCGGCTGAGTGATCTCGCCTTGCTGCTCTATTTGCTGGACTTGTTCGGGGTTGGTGGTGATGAGGCCCGTTTCGGTGGGGCTGGCGGTTATCTGGATGTGGACGTGATTCTGTCCGGCAAAGAACAGTCCTTGGCCTACCGGGAACTGGCTGAGGCGTTTCTTTTCCTCGCTCGTCAATTTAAAAACATCGGACAGTACGTCAACTGCTGAAGTCGATTGCTTGAGCAAGATTTGCATACTGGCGTTGGCCACAATGGCTCGGCCCATGCGGCTTCCCATAAAGTCTTCTACGTCTTGGGTAATGGTGGTGATACCTAAGTTGTACTTACGGGCTCGCTTAGCCAAGGAGAATAAAAAGTTTGCCGAATCTTCGTAACGCATTAGCTGCCACGCTTCATCTACTACCAAGATACGGCGTTTTTGATCGCCCTTGGTTTTATTCCAAATGTAGTTGAGCACAATGTACATAGCTACCGGGCGCAGCTCATCCTCTAGGTCGCGAATGTTAAAGACCACCAACGGGTTATTGATATCAATATTAGACTGCTGCGAAAAGATACCGGCAAATGTACCAGTGGTGTACTTGCGCAAACGTTGCGCCAGCTGTGGGCCCGTTCCGCCCATGTGGAGCAGCGTGTCGTATAAATCATTAATAGTCGGCGGCACCGAACCGTGCGTCAGTGGGTCATTAGTGATGCCGGCCTTGGCATAAGTTTCAATTAAGGCGGCATCAAGGTCGGCTTCTTCTACCGGGGATAAAGCCGGCACCATGGCATTGCCGGCAGAGTTACTGAGCATTTGAACTTGGGCACCGCCCATCATCAAACGGAGCAACCCATGCAAGGTGATTAAATTACTGCGCAGGGCGTTATCAGCTTCCTCGGCGTCAACCACGCGGGGCAGGTCAAACGGGTTAATGCGTGTGGCCGAACTAAGACTGAGCCGTACATAGGCACCGCCGACAGCATCACACATTCGCTGATATTCGTTCTCCGGATCAATTACAAAAACTTCTGTGCCAAACATCAGGCTGCGCAGACATTCCAACTTAACAGTAAAAGATTTACCAGCACCAGACTTAGCAAAGACCACGGCATTGCCGTTTTCTAAACTAAAGCGATCAAAAATAACCAGCCCAGAGTTGTGCATATTTATGCCGTACAAAATTCCCGAATCCTGCGTCAAGTCCGCAGAAGTAAATGGAAAACTGGTGGATAGCGCCCCAGTGTTCATGTTGCGGCGAATTTGCAGCTGATCGACAAATTGCGGCACAGTACTGTTCAGGCCCTGTTCCTGCTGCGAGCTGGCCGGCTTAGAATAAACCAGTTGCTGCCCCAGCATAGATTCTACTTTGTGGGCCACAAATTCTAGTTCTTCCATGGAGCCACCATAAATGGTGAAGTACAAACCAAAGCGGAAGAAGCGCTCCTCACCCACTTGCAACTTGTCGCGCATTTCTTCGGCGTCGAGTATGGCGGCCTGTTTGCCCGGATCGCGCACCCGGCCTTTTTCATTGTCGATCATAATGCCAGCTTCCAGCTGACCAACTTTTTTGCGTAAGTTTTCGAGCACAACTTGGCTCTCTACGGGATACACAAACATGCTCATATCCATGATTTCGTCTAGATTAATCATGCCACTGAGCCAGCCGGTGTAGATCTGTCGGGGGTAACCATAGACGTAGTAGGTGCGGGCAAAGCGAGTGCCGATCTGAAAGTGCGTACTCATAAATTCAATCGAACTGGGCGCAATAAAATCACGCAGCGCTGTTATGCCCTTTTGGAAGGCAGCGTTTACCTCTTGCTGCTCACGCACTTGCTGCGCTTGAGCCACAATTACCGGATCAACTTTTGGTTTCTTTTTGCCAAATACACCCATATTACTTCATCTGCCTATCTAAATTAGGTTGGGGCGCGTTGCCGGTACCTTTGGAAATGACGGCTGCAGATAATTCATCAAAGTTTTTGAGTTCTTGCCGAGTAGCGGTATCGGGATTGTAAGTATCGTAATACAGCTCAATAAGTTCTTGAGTATCAAGCGGCAAACCTTGCACACCAGACTGCATCAAGCCAGATAGCACGGCTTGGACGCGGTTGCGCAGTTCGGTCTTGGCCTTTTCTAGGTCGGCCTCGTTAATGGTGACGTGGTCCTGCTTGTTGTTAAACAGTCCAGCCACACCCTTAAACAAGCCCTTGCTAGCTTCGATTGGTTTTTGCAGGTCAATTGTTACCGGGAAATACGGAACCACAATGTAAAACTTCTTGTCCATAATGTTGGTCTGCAAAGATAAGTTATCAATAAAGCCAATATAATCCTCCATTAGCATGGCCAGCAGCATGTTGTCGTGCTCGGAACGGATTTTATCCAGGCGTTCAATGTAAGGCCGAAGGTCTACCTTTTGGCTTCTCACAAAAATTTGCACCGGAAAGTACAGCGAGTTGAGGAAACCCTGATAGCTGTATTCAACCGCTTCGCGCTCTTGCTGGCTCATCAGATCGAAGTTAATCGACTTGACCATAACTACCGAGCGAAAGGAGCCATCATTCATAATGGCAATGCCGTCGCGAATCTCGGCAATCTGCAAAGTGTTTTGAGTACTATTGGGATTAATTTTTGGCTGGATGGCCGGTGGCTGCGGGTTGCCAGTTGCGGCGGGTTGCGGCGGGTAGATGGCGTTTGGGGACGGGACGGGACTTGGCGGTGCGGTTGGAAAAGCAGTATTTGGTGCCATAGCTTGTAGCGGGGCAGCCGGAATTGGACTCGCTGCTGGCGAGGGCAAGACATTATCTGTTGTCATACCACTACCATTAGGTGCGGCAGCAGAATTATTTTGAGCCGGTTGTTGGTTTGGCGTTTGAGGATTCATTAATTTATACCCACCCTCTCTAATAAGAGGCTCACAATCTTAACTGCAATTAACGAAGCGGAATGACCACCTCGTTGCCATCACTCAGCTTAGTGTCGCCTTTGCGTTTGTGTGCCTGCCGAGCGATGGTTGCCACATCAAGATCGTCGTTTGTAGCAAGGTTAAGTATAGCAGGATCAGCGGTGCCAAGGGAAGGTGTTTGACTGGTGTTATCTCCCTGTCCCAGTGGCTGGATAATCTTCATGTGCGAATTCACTGGATCTGCCTGCGATTGTTGTCGGTGCAGGTCGTTAAGTAACCCTTGCTCGTCCGGCGTGGCCGTCCGATTGTTTGTGCTACCCGCACTGCCGGGCAATACCGCCGCGGGGTCATTAAATGAGCTGTAGCCTTTTGGTGCCGCAGCGGACTGATTTTGGTGTAAAAACCAATAATCTGGCGTTGGTTCGGCGGGCTCATCGGGATTCTTGCCCCCTCGCTTCACTTTATTGATCAACGATTGTTTGTAGCTGCTACCATACTTACTCAGCATTTGGTTGAGGTGTTGGGCCACCGGACTAGTTTGAGCGTCTAGCATATCTTCATCGGCGCGGATATCTATCCCTGGAACTTGTTTGGGCAAAAGCAGGTCAAGGCCCAGCAACCTATCAGAGCTTTGAATCCCAGCCATCGGATTCTCTTGGGCGTATAAGTTTACATTAACGTTTTTAATGGCCCAGCCGCGGCTATCAATGGTATCAGCCAGCGCTCGCAAACGACTTTTAACTTCCATAGAGTCTAAGCCATTGGTCATCTGCTTGTCTATTTTTTTAGGCACAGTAATAGTAACGAGCTCCTGCACGCCGCTTTGATTCCAGATTCGCCGCCGAGGCTTAAACATGAAACGCAGCTTGGCGAGTGCCCACACCTCGGTTGGTTGATCGCGGCTCCACGGCCACGCCAAAAATGTCGTAATCATGATAACCGGCACGGTAAAGAACAATAAGAATTTAATGCCCTTAGTCAACGCAATAAAAGATAAGTAAGCGCTGACAGCGGCAATGCCAGCAAACACAAACTGCTTGAGCGTTAAAGGGCCGACAAATTTATCTTCAGCCTCAATGTCCTGAATTACCTTATACGTTGCCATTTACGCTTAAGTATACCGGATGTGGCAACCAGGCTGAAGAACGACAGGTTATTTCTTCTTAGGAGATTTCGTCTGAGGAGCTCGGAGCGCTTCTAACTCACCCGTAGACTTATCAACCAGGACTTGAACCCGGTCTTGGACCCAAAGCGGAACCTCGGTACCTTTTGCTAACTCGTCAGTCGGTAGGCCAAAATATTCTTCCAGGTGTTTGCGAACTATTGATTGCGCAACTGTAACATCGGCATCTGGTTGTTCTTGGCGAGCGGCGCCTAACTCGGCATCAATAGCTTTTTTTAATCGCAAGACACTATTTAGATTAAGCCAGGCGTTTAACTGTGCCCGGCGTTCAACCTGCTTATTGTCCTGCTCATGGGGTGGAGCCTCAAGAGTTTCTTTAGGAGCCTCTTTGGTTGACTCAACTGGTTCTGTCTTGGAGTCGTCAGAATCGGTATCTTCAGTATCCTCTTCCTCGAGAGGATCTTCTGTCTCACCGGCGGCGTTGATTATATCTTGCTCGGTTAGTATGCCTGCTGCAGCCGAAGTCTCCACGCTCGTTTGATTAGAGAGTGGTGCGGGGATTTCGGGTACTACTTCTGTTGCCGCTACTGGACCTTGGGTGCTCGCTAGTGTGTCGGTAATCCGCTGCTTTAACTGTGATTTTATCTCATTTTCTGGTGATGCCAAGCCCAACTTGGAGGCCAGCTGGTATAGCCGACGTGTGCGATAAAAGTCTACTAAGCCGTCAATGGCGGCTGTTCTTGATTCGAGCAAAGCGGTGTTGCCTTTTCGCTTAGCAACCACAGCATCCCCAGTGAAGACATCAATAGGCGGGAGGCGGTAGTGCAGGTCATCTTCAAAACGCTTCTCTAGTCTTTCTTTAATGTGAGCTTTCAAACCTCGACTTCGCTCGGCAAAACGGTGGAACCTGCCTTTAGGGCGGCTTTCACCGGTGTCTTCAGTAAGAGCGGCGCTACCTAGGGCGCCCACAAAAGTTTGATCAAGCTCATCAATATCCTCAATGGCCTCGGCTTCCGCCTTTTCGGCTTTTGTCGGCTTTTGTTCGACAGTATTTGTGGATTCGGTTAGTTCGGGCTCACCAGCAGGGCCAATAGCTTCCCAAGGATCCTGGCGCAACGCACCCTGGTACACCTGATCAGGTAATTGACCGCTATCTAGTGGTTCATGCACACCATGGACGGGCGGTAGTTCCATAGGGGTGCTTTCTCTTTGCAAAGTTTCAGAGGACATATCTAAACATTAGCATAATGTAGCTAAATAGTCAATTAAGTTTCAAAGCACCCACAAAGGAAATCCAATAAGCCAGACTTAACCTTGCTCAGGCGGCGGCGCGTCGCGCCCTCCTCCTCTGTCACGTTGGGTGTCATAAACCCGAGCTTTTTCTCTGACGGCCTCAGTCCCGGAAACTATGGCTATTTTTGGTACGCCAGACGATGGATCATATGGTGCGCCCGTGACTTCTGTGATGACCTGATCAGGTAAGCTTTGCATAGCCCGAGCAATTCTTTCTCGTTGTACATAAGCCTCGTCACGCACTGCACCAGATCCGCTTTGGGAAAGCTGAGGTTGTTCTGTATAAAACGTCGCAGCGGCTTCAGTGGCTACGGCACGAGTTGTTTTACCTCTTTGTTTTGCTTCGGCTCCGAAGTTGTCCTCATCTAGTTTCGTCATATTCCCAGAACCCACTCGCGATACGAGGCCCTCAAAGTAGTCTCCTGCGCCCGTAATATTACTCGGCTTTCCGTTGCCATGTTGGTAAAGTCCGACACTGGTCCAAGCGCGGTAACCATTGTAGACATCGCTGTCGGTGTTACCAGACAGATCGGGACGGCCGACTTGTTTGGCCTGGTACTGAAACTCGTTAACCATTTTTCTAAATACTGCATCATCACCACCCGAAATATCTCGCATGGCACCCACCGCTTGGTTCCAGCCAGTCTCGCCTGGGCTCAACGCGTATCCGATCGTAGCAGCGTTCTCTATGCCCGCTCGTCTAGAAGCCGAGTTTCTGCCTATTTTATCAGCTGTAGCAGAAGCAACTAATAACTGCTGTCTTCGGGCATCCTTTTCGTCTTTTGTGGTTAGCCTCTTAAAGCTCCCGGTGCCGGCACTATAGTCTCGGTCGATTGCTGCCCGGGATGCGGCGCCCGAACCAAACATTGCCAAGTCCCCCATCACATCACTGTCGTCTTTGTTGGCCTCAAACATAAGCTGAGACGCACTGGATTGCCGCAAACTCTGTAAGGTGGCATCTTTTTGAGCAGTCATGGCTGCCCGCCTTCGGTTGCGTCCATTCTTACCAAAGAGAAAGGCCGGGTTTACCGCGTTGCCCACATTCGCGCCAATTATGCCTTTCTCGGCATAACCAGTACGGGTCTTGAGGCGGACACGATTGCGTAAACTGTTTGGGTCGTTGGCATTACCCTTAACAGCTTCGTGGCCTCTTTGCTTCCAGCCATCAAATAAGCCGTAAAGATTGCCGATGGCACCACCGGCTAACTTAAACGCAAATGGGATGAGAAACAGGGGCAGTAGTGGCAAAATTATGGAGGCAAAGTCTGCCAGCAAGTTACGCTGCGGCGAGTCGTTGTTGCCCAGTTGTATGGCAACTGCCGCCACGTTAGCCACGCCAAAAATGCTCGCCACAATGGGGTAGACCAACAGCGCCTTAAAGAAAAATTCCCACCACTTGCGAAAGTACTTCTCGGTATTTGGCAAGCAATACAGGGCAAAGGCCACCGGGCTTATGAGTACTAAGAATACAATCAGGCCCTGTCGGAGCAGCAAAGTTATAAAAACACCAAGCATAGCCAAAAAAGCGGGTAGTAGCACAAACAGCAAGAAGAATTCGACCACAGCTCCAAGGTTGATTGCCACGGCCCATATTCCGGCAAGTGTTCCGGCAATTCCAAGTGTTCCGCTGGTGCCGCTAATAGAGAACTTGAGATTACCAGAGTCGGCCAAAGGAGCTGAAATCAGCGCCTCGATTCCTTTGCCGGCAACGTTTGTCAGATCTACCATCAGCGCCATAGCGTAATACGATATGTTTATCATAATTGCCGCCACTAATATTCGCGGCACCATCTTTTTGGCGGTATAGGCATCTATCAAACCGCCGCCTATTGCCTGGCCGAATACGGCAACCAATAGCGCGACTATTAGAACAACATTAGCAATGATACGGAAATTGGACCATATTTGAAAAACTTTGTTGTTAGGATCAGAAGTATTGGTATCTACAGGTTGAACTTGCAGCATGGGCTGGATAAACCACTTGTACATATGGTCGGTGGCATCACCTAAGCCATTGATTAGGGCACAAAATATCCAAGACAACGCAAAACCGCTCGATTCACAAGTGGGCTTGGTGTCGCTGGGCGTGCTACTACCGCTGCTACCAAGGGTATCGGCCACCTTACCATCGACAGTAGTTGTTTTTCCAGCCGCCACCGTAATCACTTCTGAATAAGCGTGGTTAAAAGAATCGGCCGCGTTAGTGCTAACGGGCGTGTAATTGGCCGTTATGGTGTACTTGCCAGCCGGCACATTATTTATGGTGTGGAAATTACCGTTATCATCAAAATTTAAGTTAGCAAATGTGCTGCCATCCGAAGCCGTTAGTTTACCGTCGGCAGTGCTTTTAAAGGGCTGATTTTTTACAATGGCGTCAGAGTAGTGAACCGATCCTTTTACGGTCCCAAATTGCCCGGCACTGGAGGCGCCGTTAACGGTCATATCGTAGTAATAGATATTGCCGTCGCTCTTATCGCAAAGATCTATGGGTTTAGAACCGGCGGTTTTCCCACCTATGGTAGCAACTACCAGTATTTGGTTGTATTCTTTGACGTTAGCCGATTTTGCACAACTACCGCCAGCGGGCTGGAGCGTGTCCGAGTAAAAAGCTTGGGCGCCACCCGATGGTTTTTTATACGAAAACTTAATAGCCTGCTGCTGACCATTAAAGAACCGAGAACCAGCTAGGTTGTACGAGCTTGGATTGTCTCCACCACCAAGGACTAGGCCAACAGCAATGCCATTTGAGCCTAAAGGTACGGGGCTAGGCGCGGCGTGTGCTTGATGGAGGGAGCCAAATAAGGATATGAAGAGAGAGGACAAGAACAACAATACAAAACCAATGTTGAGGGCACGGTGTTTCATTTTTATTAAACTATAGCACAATTATAAGTGTTACTGAACCGGAAACAACCCGGTATCGCGGGGTCATAGATAGGCTGCTGGCTAGAAATATTGGCAATAACGTTGTAAAGTAAAATTACGTATATGAACAAAATCAAAAAACTAAAAATGCTTTATCTTGCTGCGACGATTGTAGGCGCTGTGGGCATACTTTTCTTTGGCGTTCTGGCGCCCAAAGCCCAGGCAGCTGTCGATCCTAGCAAGAACTATATATATGGCAATAGTTTCAGCGATTGTAATGCCGCAGATTTTGTAACTACACCCGCCACGGCGCAGGCCAATAATTACCACTGCATTCACTTCAGCACCGATACCTCTACCTACACTACCGGACCAACTGCTGGCCCTCATGGGGAGACCTGTGCACGCAGCCCGTATGCCGCAGAAGGCGGTTGGCAATATAACTCCAAGGCTTTTGGCATATTGTGCGCCTATTTCAAGCCCGGCACTACTGTAACGCAAGCTGGAATCTTGGACCTTGGTGCGGCCGAAGACGTTGGCAGCTTTGGGTTTAAAAAGGTAACTGGAAATGATACTTGTGGTAAGGGGCCAAGAACTCAAGAGGTAGCTATCAACATTGGCTGTCTGGGCGATAAGTACAAAGCAGGTGATGCCAACGCCACCCTTAACCCAATCACTGACGCGGCCTTTGCTATCATTCGATTTTTGTCGATCGGGGTCGGTATTGTATTGGTGGCGTCGATAGTTGTGGCTGGGATCCAGTACACAACGTCACAAGGCAATCCCCAAGCTACCGCCAACGCGCTTAAGCGAATTATGAGTGTCGGCAGTGCCTTAGCGCTATACCTGCTGTCCTACGCTTTGCTAAACTGGTTAGTGCCCGGAGGATTGTTCTAAATGTTTGATGTATTCACTCAATTTGCAGCTTCATGTGCCAATAAAGGCTTCTTTGGTTTTCCAACTTGGTATAGGTACCTCGACGGTGTGACGACTACTAATAAAGCCGGAGTCACGGCCTGCACACCCGTACTAGATTCTCTAAATAGTGTCTGGCTAATTGTGGCTGCAATAGTCGAAATGCTATTACAAATCGCGGCCATAGCTGCTGTGGCTTTTATTGTGGTTGGCGGTGTTCGCTACATTACCAGTCAGGGTGAGCCGGACAAAACCAAGCAAGCGCTCAGCACCATAATCA
>JAQGHD010000009.1 GCA_028288965.1 Candidatus Saccharimonadota bacterium
GCAGTGATATAACACCAAAAGCCAGAAAAGGTTTAAACGAGCTGAACGATATTTTAGTGTCTTCACGTAATATTATGAACGAGACTAACTTACCCGGCCTGCTGGATTCACTGTTAAGGCGACTCGATTACTACAACTATCTGGATGATCACTCGCCGCAGGGTGAGGCTCGGCAAGAAAACGTTAAAGAACTATTAAGTGTGGCTCAAAACTATCAGGACGTGGGGCTGGATGGCTTTTTGGAAGAAATTGCCCTTATTAGCGATGTGGACGCTGCCAAATTTGAGGGTAACGCCGTAACGCTGATGACTCTGCACGCCGCCAAGGGCCTAGAGTTTCCGGTGGTCTTTATGGCCGGCATGGAAGAAACTATCTTTCCGCATTCGCGGGCGCTGTACGATCAGCAAGAAATGGAAGAGGAACGACGGCTGTGTTACGTGGGTATGACTCGGGCCCGAGAGGAACTCTACTTAGTGCACGCCAACAGCCGCTTACTATACGGCGGTATGCAGCACAATCCACCCAGCCGATTTATTAGCGAACTCAGCGGTGATTACTTGGAAGCAGCGGGCATAGGTTCTGATGCCTTTTCGCTGTCGCCACTTGGTGCTTCGCCAGATGCTTTCCAGCAAGTACCCGATGAACCACGTTATGTGCCAGAGTTAGATGAAGGGGATCAGATCAACCATTCTGTTTTTGGCCACGGCACAGTGCTAGAGATGAATGGCGATAATGCCACCGTCTACTTCAAAGGCAAGGGCACCAAAAAGATCAACATTAGCTTTGCTCCGATAGAGAAATTAGAATGAGCAAAAAAACCATCTGGGCGACAACCGGGCGCATAGCTTTTTGGCTGTCGTGGCCACTCTTGTATTGGTACCTACGGCGCAGCCAACGGACACGCCTCCTGTTGGTGTCTGGCGATAAGGTTTTAGTCACCAAGGCCTGGCTAGGCAATGGAAAATGGTGGCTGCCTGGTGGAGGAGTAAAGAAGGGTGAGTCATCTACCACTGGTGTGTTGCGCGAACTGCAGGAAGAAACCGGATTAACGCTCAGCCAAGAGCAACTAAAACTGCTCTACAAAGATAGATTTAATGAGAATGGTCTCAGCTTTCCGTATGTCTGCTTTGTGGCAGAACTAAGTGAGCCGCTGCCTCCCAGACCACAAAAACTAGAACTACTTGAAACTCGCTGGATACACCGCCATGATCTAGACCAGAACAACGCTTCAAGTGATGTGCTGAGTGCTTTGGCAGCTTGGTTTAAAGGTGAAGGTTCGTTAAAATAAGAGATGCTTTCAAACCGTTTTAGGTGGCGCCTAGTTAATTAAATCTCGAGCTACTTACATTTGAGGGTTACAGGTTTTATGAAAAGATCACACTTACGCCGGTACGCAATTACTCGGCCTCGTACATGGAAAATCAAGCAATTCCGACACCATCCTTTTGTTGTGCCAGTGGTGACTTTTTTAGTTCTATTTTTTATTACCATTGTGGGGTTCATAGCCCTAAATGGCTCGCAAGTTGGCGCTACCGACACCAAGGTTGTCAAATTATCATATGACCATAAGATCGAATCGTTGCCGACCCGCGCCCCTACCGTTGGTGATTTGCTCAAAAACGTGAATATCACACTGCACGAAGGTGATGTGGTGGAGCCGGCGGCAGATACGCCCATTGTGGAGGATAACTTTCGGATTAATGTGTACCGGGCCCGGCCAGTTACTATTGTAGATGGAGCCCACAAAACTGTGGCCTTAAGTGCCGCCACAACGGCTCGATCCACGGCTGCCCAAGCCGGTATTACCGTTTATCCGGAAGATATCATTGCGGCTACGCCAGTAGATAACTTGCTCCAAGACGGGGTGGGTGAAAAAATACTCATAGATAGGGCCACTCCAGTGAACTTTAACTTGTATGGCACGCCGATTGTCGTGCGCACCCATGCTCGCACCGTTGGTGCCATGCTCAAAGATAAGAACGTAAAACTTGCTCAAGACGACACTATTCAACCCGTTCCAGATACCCCGCTGACGGCAAATACCCAAGTGTTTGTCACGCGTAACGGCGTTCAGATTGCGACAGTCGAGCAAGCCATTACCTCACCCCAGCAAACCGTAGAAGACACGAGCTTGTCGTTTGGCACCACGGCGGTGCGGCAGCAAGGTGCCCAAGGCAAGAAATTAGTAACTTTCCAAGTGACGCTCCAAAACGGCAAAGAAGTGAGTCGCCAAAAAATCCAAGAAGTAACCGTTACTGAACCTATCCCAACAATTGTGGCCCGAGGTAAAGCAGTGGCTATTCCAGGTGATAAAACCGCCATCATGGTTGGGGCTGGTGTTTCGCCCGGCGACTATGCCTACGTCAACTACATCGTTAGCCGTGAATCTGGTTGGTGTGCGACCAAGTGGCAGGGCCAGGTTGGCTACTGCCCAGCGTATTACCAGGAAATTCATTCGCCCTCAGCCTCGGTGGGCTACGGCTTGTGTCAATCTACTCCCCCTAGTAAAATGTCCAGCGCTGGCAGCGACTGGCAAACTAATCCGATCACTCAGCTTAAATGGTGTAGCGGCTATGCCAGCCGGTATGGTGGATGGGGCGGTGCCTACAATCACTGGCAAACCTATCACAGTTGGTAACCTGCTGACTCCTGTTACAATACAAATATGAAGTTTAGTTATGACCAATACAATCACTTGGTTCGCCTGCAAAAGGGCGAATTGCTTGTCGAAAGTCTAATCCAGCTGGTCAAAAGTAAAAATACCAGCAAGGAAATAAAAGGCTCTTGGTTAATGGGGCTAGGGGCGGCTAGATGGGCAGAAATTGGCACCTACAATTTAGAAACTAAAGACTACAAGTGGCAAAAATTAGACGGGCCGCTAGAAATTATTAGCCTGCAGGGCAATGTAGCCTGGGAAGGGGACGAGCCGGTGCTGCACATTCATGGCACATTTTCTGATGACAAGTTGCAAACCTATGGTGGGCACATTAAAGAGCTGGAGATTAGTGCAACCTGTGAGATTTTTATGCATCATTGGTGGGGAGAAGATAGGCTGACCCGGTTGCCGGACGATGAAACCGGTTTGAAGCTATTGGATTTATGACAGAGGTAACACCTAGGAAATCACTTGGTCAGCACTGGCTGCATGACCAATCAGCTTTACAAGCGATGGTCGCCGCGGCTCAGGTTGAGTCAAAAGATATGGTGGTAGAAATTGGTCCCGGGCTTGGTACGCTCACCCAAAAACTAGTGGAGCAGGCCAGGGAAGTACTGGCTATTGAGCTTGATGAACGATTGGCCACTGACCTTCCCCGCCGGGTTCCTGCCAACAATCTCACCATAGCTAATAGCGATATTTTGAAGTTTGACTTTACTAGCCTGCCAGCCGATTACAAAATTGTGGCTAACATCCCCTACTACCTCACGGCGCATCTACTAAGGATTTTAAGCGAGTCCCCAAACCGCCCAGCCAGTGCTGCCCTGCTGCTTCAAAAAGAGGTGGCTCAGCGGGTGACAGCTAAGCCTGGCCAGATGTCCCTGCTGAGTGTTAATACCCAGCTGGCCTACCAAACGAGTCTTGGCCAGCTGGTCCCCGCCAAGCTGTTCACGCCGCCTCCAAAAGTTGATTCGCAAATCTTAATCCTCACCCGCCGCCCGGAGCCGCTTTTTAAAGATTTAGATACCAAGCAGTTTTTTAGGGTAGTGAAAGCCGGTTTTGCCAACAAGCGTAAAACACTGCTTAACACGCTAAGTGCCGGACTGCAGCTTACCAAGGAAGAGACGGCCAGCAAACTCCAAGCGGCTGATATTAACCCCCAAACCCGTCCTCAAGAACTTTCGTTGGAGCAGTGGCACCGGCTCTATCAGCAGTTTTGACAGCTTAGCCACCAACCATACAACATAAATACTTGACGCGTTAAGTGTTGGTTGTGTATTATTAAGGGCGAGGAAGAAGCATGAGCTCCACCGCAAACCCAGGATATTTACTTCATCATCTGTCCACTGCCCTTGACCGGCAGTCTGACCTGCTGTTACAAGAACGGCTGGATATTGGGTTTTCACAATTCAAAATACTGATGGCGCTCAAGTGGCACCAGGGCGTCCAACAGCGGCAAATTGCCGAATACTTAGGGCAAACCGAAGCCAGTGTCAGCCGTCAGATAAAATTGCTGCACGAAGCTGGGCTGCTCACCAGCAAAGTCAGCCCTACCAGTAAGCGCGAGCGGGTGACCTCGCTGACCGAAAAGGGCAACAAGCGGGCCGATCTGGCCAAAGATTTGCTGAATCAGCACTTTGACGCCTTATTCGGACGCTTGAGTCCCGAGCAGCACGACCAGTACCTACAGATTTTAAACCGCATGCACGAATATGCCTGTCGCGATAATCTTCATTGCAAGTTTAACCAATCGTAAACTAACATATATCTAAAGGAGAGCCACTTGGAAAATATCAAAGAAAGAATGGCTAGCAAAGCCCTGCCAACCGTTATTTTAACTATTTTCCTAGACGTCTTGGGCGTGGGCATCTTAATTCCGATTATTCCGCAGCTGCTGGCTAACCCGCACTCGGCCTACTACTTATTGCCGGCTGGCTGGACCTTTAAGGGCGGCTTGATTTTGCTGGGCTGGTTGCTGGCTATTTATCCCTTTATGCAGTTTTTGTCGACGCCCATCTTGGGCCAGTTGTCGGACCGCTTTGGCCGCAAAAAAGTTTTGGGCTTTAGTATTTTTGGCACGTCTATTGGCTACGTGTTGTTTGCTATTGGTATTATTACCCGCAATTTACCGCTGTTATTCTTTAGCCGGGCGCTGGATGGCATCACTGGCGGCAACCTTAGTGTGGCCCAGGCCGTAATTGCCGATGTGACGCCGCCTAAAGACCGGGCCAAACGCTTTGCGCTGATTGGTGCGGCCTTTGGTATGGGCTTTGTGCTGGGGCCATACCTGGGCGCCAAGCTGGGCAGTCCGGGCATTAGCGTCTTTGGTTTGTTTCACACGCCGCACTGGTTTAACCCGGCTACGCCGTTTTGGTTTACGGCCGGCCTTAGCGCTATTAACCTGCTGTTAGTGTTGTTCCTGCTGCCGGAAACGCACGAACATATCCGCCAAGTGAAGATCAAGCTGACTCAATCGGTGCACAACATCGTGACGGCCGCCAGCTATCCGGGCCTGCGGATAATCTTCCCCTCGGTCTTTTTGTTCTGGGGCGGCTTTAGCTTTTTCCAGACCTTTTTTCAGGTGCTACTCATAGACAAACTGCACTTTACCCAGAACAATGTCGGCGATTTCTTTGCCTTTATTGGTATCTGGATTGCCATCACCCAAGCTATTATTACGCCGCTGCTTGCCAAGCGCTTTAAGCCGTTCCAAGTGCTGCGAGTCAGCCTGATTGGCTCGGGACTGAGTTTGTTTGGCTTTTTGCTAGCCAATAACACCACCCAGCTGCTACTGGTAGTACCAATCTTTGCCATTTTCCTTGGTAATTCCATTGCTAACAGTATTGCGCTGGTGAGTATCTCGGCTGATAAAAAGATTCAGGGAGAGGTGCTAGGCATCAACGCTTCGGTGCAGGCTTTGGCCCAAACCATTCCAGCCGCCCTGAGCGGTTATTTGGCAGTCGTGAGTATCAACACACCAGTATTAGCTGGCGGCTTTACGGTGATTGCCGGTGGACTGATCTTTTTGATGATATACCGTCCGCCGGCTCATTTGCTGCACCAAGACATGACGCACCAAACCGCTCCTGTCACTCACTAGTGTGAGTGATCGGCGAAATCTATTTGCAGCCGATACTGCCGGGCGTCAATGGTTTGGACGTCTCCATGATCTTCCCAGGTAGTGACGGGTTCTGCTCGGCATTCCATTGGCTCAAATACTAAGTCACCTAAAACAAATCCATACAGCTTGTCCCCTAGTTGTTTTAAGACGGCCACTCCGCCCAGCCGACACACACTTTTTCTCTGATCGGGCAGCAGATATTCCGGCTGCGCCTCCAAGACAAAGGGTTGATCGACCAATGACGCAAACAGCTCAGCTTCTTGGTTTATATTATCTTCCAGGGTAAAACCCGTTGAATTAAGCATAGCCTTTAATTATACGCCTCTATTTATCCAAACCAATAGCGCAATATGTCCTTTATTTTAAGATTTCTGGGTGAGTCGTTTGGTAATCGGCAATACGAGTGCCGGCGCGATTGACATAGCTGTTTGGCTCTTGCCCAAAATAGTGCAAACCAGCCAGATGGTCCTGTTGGTAGATGCCAAGCATAGATTCCGCGGACTTAATAAAGACATAATCTCTTATAACAGTTGCTAACTCAGGGGAGATTGTGTCACTTGTCATAACCAACCAAAAGTTTCTAGCGTAGCGCTGTTTGTGATCTTCCGGCAGACTCGCTAAAAGTTCATTTCCGCCAGTCTCATTGGCATTGAGTAAATTGAGTGGCCATAGGTAGTCAGCTTGGCGGAGTGCCAACGGGTACACGTGGTTAAAACTTTCTGCTATTTGCTGGGCATCGATTCCATAGTGGGCCCAATCTAGCGCCAGCAAATGCTGCCGTGCATCTTCGATAATAAGCGCTTTAGCTTGCTCCAAGTTGGCGATGGGCTCAGTAATAACCTCGCCGGGTTCAAGCGTGAGTCGGCCACTGGCTTCTGGCAAAGCTACTTTATGAAGGATCATTGATTCCCTGACTCTTTCCACAAATTCATCTGAAAAAGCCAGCCGAGCAATAAACGGTAGCTGGGCTAAGAGCTCGTCGTGCTCAGCTTGACTTAGGCCAACCAGCGGATGCTGGAAGGGCTGCTCATTGCGGCCGTCTATGCCCGTTTGCAAATCATAAAGGGCCAGCACGGCTATTAAAATCACGTCGTCCGGTTCTATGTGCTTTGTCCCTCCTGCCATTGTGCCTAGTCTGTCCCCAAGATAATGGGTAAATTCCAGCAATCGAGAATCCAGTTCCTCGTTTTCATAAGTCTGTAAAATTCGAATAGCTTCACTAGGGTCAAAGCCTTCATCAAATTCGGTCATAATAGGTTTATTTTACTATAAAACACTATAAAAGTCAATGGTTGGCTGTGGGGGTGATCTCTGTAATGTGCAACCACAAGCGTCTTGCAAAAAGAAGCGTTTTGTAGTAAAATAGCTGTTACGGGGCTGAATTTTAAGCTCGACGTTGGTCTTTATCGGTTAGATTCGCAGGTCGCTTGTCAGCGTTATAGGCAAACATACAGTAACTGCAAACGCTTTTACTCGCGTTAAGAATCTTGTAGCCAGTGCTTTTGCACCACGCGCACTTTCTTACGCAACAGTTTCTTAATTTAATTAAGAAACCGTGCCTATCGCCACACCAGTACGCGGTAAAGCGCGCCATATTTTCTGGTTGCTTACCTGCTACTGTCCATAGCAAGTACTAAGACCACGGACTTGGAGTCATGACTTTTTGGTCATTTACCGGCCATGATTCTGAAATACACCAAATGACCTATACCTGTAGACGACTAACCAAGATAAACTAGCGGACCCGGGGGTAGTACCCGGCAGCTCCACCAATTATGATTTGACCTCTGTAAAAGAGGTCTTTTTGTTTGAATATTAAGTTACACATTATTGAGCGACGCAGATTACATCAATTCTGTTTCAGGTGCTTCAAAAGCGTCAGCGACTGCGTCTGCAAAAGTCTGGCCTTCGCCTGATTTGGTGTAATGGTAGAAGCCAGTCTTGACGTCATTTGGATTTGCTACAACTTTAACGGTGATACCCCATTCACCACCAGGGAATTGATATGGTTCAGCGCTGTAAGTAACGCCACGTTCTTCAAGGGTTTCCTTTTCCATAGTTGAGGTAACTCGTTCCTGTAATCCGTCAGGAACTTCGGGCGGAAACTTAATGCCTGCCAGTGAAACAACTATTCCATCGCCTTCGGCAGACTTGTGAGCGTCAAATGTTGCGCCAAAGCGTAGATGTGCGTCTAGAGGGGAGCTTAGCTCTGTCGTACCAGTCAAATAGTGAGTATGGCGTGCGTTATCTCCACTGTACTGTTGCGAGTAGTCCTCGTGGCCTAGTTGATAGTCTAATGCGGCGTGTTCAAGAGCTTCTTCAACCTGGGGTGCTTCGCCGTATCCAACAAGTTCGCCGTCATTATTCTCAATCCTAATTACGCGCAGTCCACCACCTGAGCTAAAAGCGTGCATTTTGTGGCCGTCTCTTAACGGTTGCTCAATCTCTGGATTAAGGGCAATTACTTCTCCTGGTAAACGAACTGCTGGCAGGTGCTCCATATCATCTCTTCTTTACTGATTTAATTTAACCTCATTAGGGGTGAATAGCAAGCATAGGCATATTAGTATGTAGTAGTGCTATAACCCTAGGGAATGTTAGCCAAGCTGTTACGCTGGTGCTTTTTGTTTTACTTATGCTTGCCTTCTATCTCTTGAGGTGGATAATAGTACTGAAAAGGAGTTCTTGTGAGTAATCCAGAAGTAACAGCAGAAAAGAAGCCTTGTTTTATCCCGCTTGTAGGTGAAAAGTGTCCAGAAAGTTGCGTAGGTTTGGTAGCAACAAAATTTATGCGTGACCCTAATGGTGGTGAGGGTTTTATGATTCAAGTATGCCCAAATCCTGAATGGTTAGGTCAACCTAATTCTGAGGCTGATTATTGTGGTGATGGAGCAGATGTTATCACTATTCATCGAGACACTGTCCCAACCGACGAAGAATACGCTCAAGCTGTTCAAGCATTCGGTCAATAAAGAAGGTGTGGTGCATACCCCCAAGGGACTAGTAACTTCTTTCAGCGTTCCCGCTCTCTTTCATGCTCTATATAATCATCCCAGAGTAAGTAACGCCATCTACGAATTTCTTCAAAAATGAGGAGTGAATTTTTGCAGAATTGTCAGTATAGATTTCGCCGTTAAACAAGACTTGTGTGACAACGTAGCCAGTTCTGATTTGCGAGCGCTTATTGTCTTTTGCTGTGCCTAGACGTATTATTATGACAACACTTAAAAAACAAATATGCCAGAAGATAACTTACAGCCTACCCGCCAACCTAACCAGCCAGATAGCTCAGTTGCTAGCCCTCAGGTTATTCAACCTGCAGATAGTAGTGTTGTAAGCCCCCCTAGCTCAGAACCACAGCCTGTAGTGTCATCAGTAACTACTCAGCCAACAGCCGTAGCGAACGGACAGCCCTTTCAGCCAACGACACCAATGTCTAGCAGTCAATTTGAGCAACTATCCGAGCAGAAGCCGTCAAAGTGGCGTTACTTCTTTATTGTTTTGGGTATGTTACAGGCTCTTGGCGTTGGGATATTCTTCTTTGTAATGACTTGGGCAATTCAGCAAGCCAAAGCTGGGGTATCTGGCACGGAGTTCATTGGCTTAATTGTATATGTAACCTTAGTTCCTGCCGTAGGGCTTATTGCATTTATTAACCTTGTTGGTTTACCGATGTATATGCGTAGACACAAGCCACACGGCAAGGGTATGGTCTTTAGTATTTTATCTCTGCTTGTGTCAGTGATACTTGCTCTGTATGGAGCTTACAGCGTCTACCAGTTCCGAGTTGCCACACCGAAGCATATACAGCAACTCTCACAGCAATCACAACAGAAGATTCAAGCTCAGCAACAGCAATTCACTGCCGACAACTCAAAGCCTGAAATAACCAAAGACGAAGCGATACAGTTACTAAAAACGTGTAAGTTAAAAGGTTTTTACTATACAAATCAAACTACCAAAGACGATAGTGGTAACTGGGGCGAACTGTCGTCTACAGGAGTGGTCTTGACCAAGATAGATGGGAAACCTTATAGGATAAGTATTGCCGATAGGCTTATTCCTGAATTAGTTCCAATTGCTCGTGAGGCACAAAAGACTTGTGGTGACCCACAATTCTGGCACGGTGGTAATTATGAGCAGTACAAAAACGGTCATTGGTATTTTAACGGACAGGTCGTAAACTGACACAAATGGTCAGATACGGAATTATCAGCTTTATTATCGACATTCGATAGTGCTATTTGTTTGTTGCTCGTGCTTGCGTGGAGTTATTGCACTATCTATACTCAAGCCATATGAGTTATAGCATGATTAGTCCAGGATATAGCAGCCCCATCGAAGACGCTTTAACACCAAGTGAAGGCGTTCAACTTACAGTTGAGCTGGGCAGGGCTCATACTGGAGATGATTACCATAATGCTGATGTTTTTGGAACGGTCCTACATTTTGGTGGTGTCAATTACCTTGAAGCTGAACGTGACAGAGACCGAGAAGCTTTTACTGCCAAAATAGATGGACAAGTAGATAGAATTCAAGAAATAGTTGCTCCGTTTATTGGCAAGTGGGCATTCGCTAAGCATCAGATTCTAGGTGTAAAAAATGAAGTGGGTTGGGATCTGTGGGAAAGATTTTGCGGACGGGCTGAGGTTATGCACACTAGTGGGATCATATTAGGTGCCGCTGGTGTAGTTATGGATAGAACGATGAATTTCGATTATGAATACCCTGGAGATGTCAGCAAAGCCCGTGAATCGCATAAAGGCCCGGGTTTTAAAGTGGGCATTGTCCTAGACACGACGGAGACCGATCCTGCATTTAGTTACGGCGTAGAAGCACCTAACACCGACCGAATGCTTGTGCCTGTGCGGGGCTTTCCTATTACTCGAAAATCGTTTCATGGCATATGGTCCTGGCAAATAAGTGGGATAGACAAAAATAGACAGTGATTTGTTGACCTTTAGTGCTCACCTCTGATGTTTTTTGCTTAGTTAGGGTGTGGGCGACTTAGCGCGTATACTAAAAGTAACTAGACAACCGCAACACTAAATTATCAAGTTGGGAGCCAAGATAAAGATTGTTGTTGGGCTACTGTGTTCAACAACATTATCACTGAAAGGACATTTTATGTCAGTTATTGCACCATTTGTGGGCAACAAAATAAACCCACGCGTTCCTTACAAGTCACCAATTGTGGCTGATGACGAGTCTAAAGAGGAAGAAAAACCAGCTGAAGATGAGTCAGCTACTACTTCTATGGATGACGTTGATGCTCAGCCAGCCGAACCAGTAGTGCCTGAGGCTCCCAAGAACTAGCAATCTCGTTTTAAGAGGTAAGAAGGGCCTGGCATCTGCCGGGCCTTTTGCATTACCTTGGAGCTTATGCTATAATTACTATAAATTAACAGCGCTTATATGTAAAAAGGCGCGTTTTTTATTTTTAATCATGACGCAAAGTACTCAAGACCCCACCAAGATTCGCAACATTGCCATCATTGCTCACGTGGACCACGGCAAAACCACGCTGGTTGACGGCCTATTAAAACAGTCCCAAACTTTTAGGGATAACCAAGCGGAAATGGGCCAAGATCTGATCATGGACAGTGGTGATCAAGAACGTGAACGCGGCATCACCATTACCGCTAAAGTCACAGCCGTGCAGCACGCTGATTACCGAATTAACATCATAGATACGCCGGGACACGCTGATTTTAGTGGGGAAGTGGAGCGTACGCTCAACATGGCCGACGGCTGTCTATTAATTGTCGATGCCCAAGAGGGCCCCATGCCGCAGACCAAATTTGTGCTGACTCAGGCGCTGGCTAACGAGCTAAAACCAATTGTTATTATCAATAAAATAGATAAGCCAGGCAGCCGGATTAAAGAGGTGGAGGATGAGCTGGCTGATCTGTTCTTAGAGCTGGCCGTGCACGAAGATCAGCTGCATTACCCAGTGTATTATGCGGTCGGACGAGCCGGCAAAGCCTGGAAAGAGGTGCCAGCTAATTTTGAAGAGCCAGGTGATCTAGAAGAAATTTTTGACGCAATTTTGGAGCATATTCCGGCCCCCACTATTGAGCTTGATAAGCCGTTTCAAATGCTGGTAACGGCTTTGGCGTGGGATAGTTTTAAGGGTAAGTACGCCATTGGCCGGATCAGTCGTGGTCAAGTTAAGCCAGGCGATACTGTAACGCTGTGTAAAAAAGATGGCAGCCAAGTCAAAGCCAAAGTAGACACCGTTTTTATGAGCCACGGCCTCTCTAAGTTTGAAGTCCCAGGCGGTGTAGCTGGTGATATTGTGCAGCTAACTGGTATTAGCGAGGCTCAAATTGGTGAAACTGTGGCTGATGCCATGCAGCCAGAAGCCTTGCCGGTGTTGGAAATAGAGGCTCCCACGCTTAAGATTTACCTTGGCCCAAACACCTCCCCGTTTAAGGGTACCGAAGGCGAATTTACCACGAGCCGCCAGATTGGCGAGCGCTTGAATCGCGAGCTAGAAACCAACGTTGGCTTGCGCGTAGTAGAAGACGGCATTGGCTTTGACGTCAGCGGCCGCGGCGAACTGCACCTCAGTGTATTAATAGAATCTATGCGCCGCGAAGGCTATGAATTTGAAGTTGGGCGACCGCAAGTAGTTACCCGCAGCCACGAGGGCAAAATAGAAGAGCCAGTAGAGGAACTCATTATTGAAGTCCCAGCCGAGCAAGTCGGTACTGTTCAGATGGAACTGGGCACTCGCCGGGCTACGCTCAAAGAACAATTCGCTAGCCCCAAAGGCGTCACCAAGCTGGTCTACGAACTGCCCACCCGCGCGTTGCTGGGTCTACGTAACATCCTCATAACCAATACCAAAGGCACGGTAATTATGAATTCCCTTATGATTGGCTACCAGCCGGTTGGTCCAAGCCTGCAGCAGCTTCGTAACGGCGTAATTATTGCCTATGAATCCGGTATTACCACTCCATATTCGCTGCAAATGGCAGAAGAGCGTGGGATCACATTCGTTGGCCCGGCCATAAAGGTCTATGCTGGCCAAATAGTAGGGCTAAATAAACGCCAAGAAGACATGGAAATGAACGTAACCCGCGCCAAGCATCTGACCAATATGCGCAGCAGCTCCAGTGATGGCGTAGTCCAACTGACCCCACCAACCATCTTTAGCCTAGAAGAGTGTATCGATTTTATAGAAAATGATGAGCTATTAGAAGTGACGCCTAAATCTCTCCGGCTTCGCAAGCGCGAACTCGACCCCAATAAACGCAAACGCCAGAAATAAATAAACGATAGCTTAGCGGTGCAATAAACCAACCTTTTTTGATCGCGTAATTAATACTAGATAAATAATAAACTGAATAAGAAAATCATGAAATGGCAGCAGTAATAGTCGATAGTTCCAACTACCAACTGATATTGCCGCGATTATTCCGCTGATAGAGGCAATTAAATACGTGATATGCGTTTCGGTATCGGGGCGACTGTAGGCTTTCTTAATTGTCGGGATAACGGCTATGGTGGCTACCGCTAGATTGCAAAGTAGCGATGCCAAAGGTGTTTTTAAGACTGCCCACAACAGCAGGCCGGTTAGCGCGCCTACTAAGCAAAGTATGTCTAGTTTGGCAAAGCCACCCATCCCACGTTTTATGGACAGCACAAAGATACCAAAGGTAATGATTGTCGCGGCTATTGGTAACCATAAAGAATTTGTGGCACCGCTGGCTGCTTGGTTGGCTACATTAGTAGCATTTAAAATAAAGAACAGGAACCATGACACCCTATGTGGCTTGGTCTTACCGCGTAGAATATCTCGGATATAGGGAATATCTGCAACAATAAAAACTAAGCCGCCCAGTATGCCGAGCAATGCAAACATATGTATAGCCTATCATGTCTGACTGATCACATTGTAGCGTCTGAGTTGACTTTTGAAACTAATCGTGCTAATGTATAAGTAATTGTTTAATGAATCCGAGTTGGCGTATGACTAATTACTTTGGCTTCAGAAGCAATAAGTAATTAATCTAACCGATAAGGATTCTATTTTTATGGGATACAACAGAAATCGCGGCCTAAGCTCGCCGCGCAGCCGTGGCCAAACGCGTTCGTTTGGTCCGAGTAATAACCGACGCAACACCGTTAAGCATGGTCAATACATTGATCCAGCTCGTTTTGTGAAGGTTGCTAAACCAATAGCTCAAGAAGACTATGTGCCTACGCACAAATTCGAAGATTTTGAAATTCATCAAACGCTAAAAGCCAATATTGCCCACAAGGGCTTTACTGAGCCAACACCTATCCAGGATCAGACCATTCCGGCCGCGCTAGAGGGCAAGGATGTGATTGGCATTGCCAACACCGGTACCGGTAAAACGGCGGCTTTTGGTGTGCCAATACTACACAAACTAATGACCGATCGTCAGGCCAAGGCCTTGATTGTGGCCCCCACGCGTGAACTCGCCCAGCAAATTGAGCAAGAAATTGCCAGTATATCTAAAAATACCGGCGTCTACGGCGTTGTATTAATTGGTGGAACCGCTATGGGTCCACAGTTGCACCGCCTGCGCAGTAACCCGCGCTTAGTTATCGGTACTCCTGGCCGTATAAAAGACCACCTAGAGCGTGGCTCACTCCGACTTAACGGTTTTAACTTTGCCGTACTTGACGAAGTAGACCGGATGCTGGACATGGGATTTGTAAACGATGTTCGCCAGATCTTAAGTATGCTTGACCCTAACCGTCAGTCCTTGTTTTTCTCGGCCACCTTAGATGCCCGCGTAAACGGCCTGATTCAGACCTTTTCTAAAGACCCCATTACCGTATCTATCAAAGCTGGCGAAACCAGCGAAAACGTCCATCAAGATGTTATTCGCTATGCCGGCAACGTTGAAAAGATGGATAAGCTGCACAATGCGCTGATAAACGGGGAAGTCAAAGCCATTGTTTTTGATGAAACCCAGCGTGGCGTCGAACGCCTCAACAAAGAACTATTAGCCCGCGGCTTTAAAACCGATGCCATTCATGGTGGTAAAAGCCAGGGGCAGCGTCAACGAGCGCTCAACCGCTTTAAGAGTAACGAAGTGCAAGTGCTGGTAGCTACTGATGTAGCGGCTCGTGGCATTGACGTCGCCGATGTAACCCACATTGTGAACTACTCACAACCTAAGACCTATGACGATTACATTCACCGCATTGGACGAACCGGCCGAGCCGGCAAAATCGGCCACGCCCTAACCTTTGTAGCTCACTAATTCGTTAGTTTTGCTGAGAGATAACTTACAGTCATTGTTCCCATTGTTGTTTACCCTGTTAGGGTGAAACATACCCAGCTGGGACGAAGCAATCTAGTGATTCTTATAGCGGTAGTGGTGATTGTGGCGGCTGGCCTGATTGGCTGGCGCCTCGGCGCTCGCAATACTACCATCACCACAGCATCCAGCGCTGGTTCTAATACGGTTCCGGCCAGCACCGGTGTGAAATCGCTTATAAGTTACACCTTGCCCAGCGGCTGGACTGATGGCGTCTGCCCATCCACGGGCGACACCATATTTGTTATTCCCAGCACGGCCACGGCTCCAAACTGTAACACCAACCCAGCAGCACCCATAACTATTGCCACCGACCCCCAAAGTCACACCGACTGTAACCAGCTCAATACTGCGTCAGATGTCAAAAAACATACCTGTATCTCACTGTATATAGATGGTCACAAAAGCCTAAAATCGCTTACCCAAACCGGCTCAAGCACCATGCTTGATTACTTTATAAACACCGGCAAAGGGGTGGTAAAGCTTGAACATAACTATACGGGCAGCGCCACCTACCAAGCGGATTTTGATCAACTGGTTAATAACGTAAAAGTCCGGTCTTAAAGTATTTAATTATTCATAAACATTATATAATAACGTCTCATCCAAGTCGGATGACCGGTGCACTGCACCTTTACATAACGTGCGAGGAAAAGTGACCACATTTCACAAGGTGCTGGCAGGTATTACTGGTGTCGGAATGCTGCTGATGCTGATCAGCCAGCTGATATACGCACCGTCATTTCCCTTTGTTGGCTCTTTCCTAATAGGCCTGGGCATTGCTACGTTCTTTGATGAACGCGGCCGTACAGCCCGCCAGCGAGCAGCCCAAAACGACCCAATGCTCCCCCAAGAGTAAATCTCAAGGCAGAAGAGGGTAACTATGAATAAAGCTACCACACCCGAGTTAATTCTTGTCGGGGTCTTCATTGCCTTAGTTGCATATGTGTTGACAGGAAACTTGTGGATTTGCGGGATTGCCGTGCTTGCCTACGTATATGTCTTGCTTAGCAGATTCTTGATTAACAGAACTAAAGATAAGTGATTGCATGTGTGATTCAGGGTAATCAGGACGGCAAGCCTCATGGCTTACTAAACTGCTCTGCCCTCATTAGGCTTACACTCACATCCTCGCACGTTATTTACCCCAACATGTATCAAGCAATACCATGGGCACTGTTTTTATTGTAGTATGCTAGACTACTCAAATGGAAAAGGGAGAAATCTTAGACAGGGTACGTTTACGCGCGCTTGATGTTGCCGCGGGTGTAAAAGAAGTTTTACGCCGGCGGGCAGAACGCAGGTATGGAACCATGGAAGAGCGCCGGGCTGCCTACGGTGAGTTGTATGCAACTTGCGATGCACTGTTTGCTACTCATGCCGATAAGGTAGGGACGATGGACCGAGGCTATATGCGTGGATCATCTTACCAGCGGCTTATTCTTACCGGATTTCCTGATGCAGCCGAAGTTATTATTGACAAAAATTTAGACGACCAAGGTATTTTTAGCGTGGATACAGTACGCGCCTGGATGGGCCCGCATGAAAATCCAGTCGTTTACGATCACAACGTCCATAACGTAACCCCTAACTCAGGCACATTTCACACGGCTCATTACGAAACCCACTATCCTCCTAATTTCAATCCTAGGGACGACTTCCCTTATTACGTAGATAAAACCACCAAAGAGCATCCCCTGGCTGCAGATGTTGCCCTAGAGTTAGCTCAGCAACTTGGCCCAGATGTACAGCCGATGGCCAATCACATTCTGATGGCTGGTGCTCGCTATGAATCAAGTTAATACAAAATCCCCTTGACATACTATGTAGTAACTGCTATAATAGGGGTTAACTAAGACATTCTCTTTAGCTGCAAGCGCTTTTCACTTCTCCTGAACGCGCAATCGGTCTCTTTATAACTATTGATCCCTCGCTACTTAAGCAATCTCTTATGTATCAACTACCGAAATAGTTTCGGCAAAATCTTTACTAATAAAATTAATAAAAGGAAATATATGAATAAAAACCAAGCTATTCGCGCCCAAAGGCGCAATCAAGACGATGCTGCCCGAGCCATCAGTCAATATGCTGATGCCAGCCAAAAGCCCCGCGCTAAACGGGCCAACAGCATTACTGATACCTTTAACAAGCTCAAAGTAACATTCTTGGGCGGCCTGGAAGGCATTGGCGAGAAGAACATGGCGGTTATTGAATATCGTGGCGAGGCCATAATCTTAGACTGTGGTAATAACCTGGGCATAGATCTGCCTGGCGTCAACTACTCCATCAATGACACTGCCTACCTACAGACCATCAAACATAAAATTAAAGCCTATGTGATAACCCACGGGCATTTGGACCACATGGGTGGTTTGCGGCATACCGTCCGCGACTTCCCGGCGCCCATTTATGGGTCGCGCTACACCATTGGTGTGATTGCCAAAACATTTGAAGACGAAGCGGTAGAAACCGGCTATGACTTTAAACCCGAACTGGTGATTGCTAGTACCGATAATCATGCCCAAATAAAGATTGGCAGTTTTGCAGTGGAATTTATCCGCGTCACGCACTCCCTGCCGGACGCTGCAGCCGTGTGCATTGACACGCCAGTAGGCCGCATTGTTGCCACCGGTGACTTCCGGCTAGACCCCGAACCATTGGACCGCATGCCCACTGACACCAAGCGCCTGCAAGAACTCGGCAACAAAGGCGTTTTGCTTTTGCTCAGCGAAAGTAGCTATGCTGATGTAGAGGGGCGCGTGCCAACCGAGAGTACTTTGCAAAAAAGTTTCTACGACATTATTGGCGCGGCCCAAGGGCGAATTTTTGTAGCAGCGTTTTCTAGTAACATGAACCGCACCCAAATGATCATTAACGCAGCCGTGGCAGCCGGACGCAAAGTGGCCCTTGATGGCCGTGGCATGCTTAGCTATGCCGAGATTGCCGTGCGGCAAGGACTGTTAAAAATACCTAAAGGCACCATTGTATCCATTCAGCAGGCCGGGAATATTCCAGCCAATCAGCTGCTGGTTATGTGCACTGGCGGTCAAGGCGAGCCCAATGCTGCCCTGCAACGCATGAGTGCGGGCCAGCATAAATACGTAAATCTGAATGAGGGCGACACGGTGGTTATAAGCTCATCTCCTATTCCGGGTAACGAAGTTGCTTACGACCAAATTAGTAATCGACTTATGAGCAAGGGTGTGCATTTGTTTCGCCACCCCACCCACGAAATAGATGGCTGCGGTCCGCTGCACGTATCAGGACATGCCCGGCGAGATGAACTACGCGAGATGATTCGTATGATTCGCCCTAAGTTCTTTATACCGGTTCACGCCGGCATGCTGTGCCGTCACTACCACGCCGAGTTGGCGGTGGAGGAAGGTCTGCCGCGCCGCCATGTGCTCCTGCCGGACAACGGCGACAGTTTTTACTTTAGTGCAGAAACCATGGAGGCTGGCGGCCAAGTTCCGCATGGTCATGTGCTGGTTGATCAAACCGGATCAGTCGTAAGCGGCCTAGTGGTTAAGGATCGCCTGATGCTCAGCGAAGAAGGTATTTTGGTAGTTATTCTAACCATCGACAAAAAGTCCGGCCAGTTGCTCACCAGTCCAGACATCATTAGCCGCGGGTTCATTGCCATGCGTGATTCCGAGGATCTCATGCATACCTTTAGAGCCGAACTGCGCCGAGCCACTACCCAACGTTTCAAACGTGTTGAACTGGATAGGTTCAAGTCGGAAATGCGGGACTTCATAACCCATTTCTTGTTTGAGCAAACCGGCCGCAGCCCCACAGTCATCCCCGTCATAAATATCATTAGTGGCAAGGCGGATACCAAAATTGTCGATACCAATCGTCAACCACACCCAGCTGGAAGTTTGGCTATAAACCAGCAAGAACGCTTTGCTGAAATGCGCTCACGTTTGCTCAGTCAAGACCAACGCGACTGATACATAAATGCAGCCGACGTGTATGATGACGATTCAATAAGAGGCGTTGGCTTATTTTGAGGAATCATAGGCCACAGTGTTTGAAAATATGGCTAAAATATGTTAAAATTTACCAGCTTTTTGTCGGCAAGACTCCTATTATTGGGAGGACACTTAAGACAGGAGGAGTACGTTAATTTTCTGATCGACAATTGAACAACGGATCAACACACCTTGGAGGTGGATCTTGTTACGTCGGATTCTACTCAGTACCGCTGCATTGGTGATGTTGGTGGGGGCCGTTTTGGGCTTTGCCGCATCATCTGTAGGGGCCGCCAGCTCGTGTGACGCCACAGTCGTGGACAACGCACACGTGTTTGGCGATGGTCTCAGCCATGTTCAGACAGCAGCTGACAAGCTGAAAACCGTCGGTGCCGACGTTCGCGTCCGAACCATCACCAGCTTGGGCAGCTTCGGCTCGCTCGACGACTACGTCCACGCCCAAGAGGCCAACTGCGCCTCGTGGTCGCCTGGTGGCACCCTCAAGAACAACTTGTTGGTGTTTGCCATGGCGCTCAACGATCACAAGGTCGGCATCTTCTTTGGTGACAAATGGACGCGCGCATTCGACAGTAATGGCGGCGAGCTTCGCATCCAGTCCGACTTCATGGCGCCTCGATTCAAGAACGGCGAATTTGCCGGCGGTTTCGCAGACGGCATGAACGAGTCAGGGCGCGTGCTCAACGATGCTCTGCACCCCCAGTCCGGTGGTAACGGTTCAACCACCGTGGTTAACAAGAAGCCGACCAACCTGACTGGGTTGTGGCTCGTGCTTGGCTCGATTGTGGCTCTGCTGGCCATCGGCGGACTTGTCTACTTCCTCTACACTTTGGTGCGGAGGCGGCACGAGAACCAGGCGGCCTGCCAAGTGGCGCAGCAAGAAGCAATTCGGGCACGTGACGCAGCGGGCAACGTTCTGGATGAACTCCGGGGTCGCGATGCGGTGCGTACGTCGCTTGTCAACGAGTGCAGTGCCATCGGCGGGGATGAAGCAGTCCAGCTTCAGGCGGCACTCCAGGCGTACAACCAGGCCTTCGCGGCGGCAACGACCATCAAAGCTCAAGCAGCCGAAGGCACCGCGGCAAAGAACGTCTCGGACAATGGTTTACCACTGGCGATCTACGAAGCCATGGGTAAGCGTTACCAAGACGCGGAAGCCCAGGCGGAGACGGCCAAGCGAGCAGCCCAGACCATCGACGAGTTGGCGGGTTCCATCAAAGCCGAGCACGACCGGATGTCGCAAGACCTCCAGACGACTCAGGCCGCACTTGAAGGACTCAACACCGCATTACAGTCGCTCAAGGACGAGGGCATTCACGTCGACACCATCGGCGCCCATGCCACCGCCACCAAACTGGCTGACGCCAAGGAGCACGAAGCCAATCTGGCTTCGCTGCGGACGCTCGGCGAGGCTCGCGATGAGCTCAAGCAAGGCCAAGCAGCTCTGGATGCCCTTACTCAGCAGCGAGAACAGCTGACGCAGGGTATTCCGGCGTTGCAGGCTCGGACCATCCAGGTCACGGCCACCGTAAGCCCGGCTAAAGAAGCTTTTGATCGGATCTCCAAGGCCTATGCCCCCTCCTGTTGGGAGTCGGTACAAGGCAACGGAACCGAAGCTCAAAAGCGGATCGATGCCGCCGTGGCCATGGTGACCACCGTGACGCAGCAGTCGAGTGTGGAACAACAGCAGTGGGACGATGCGTTGGCGTCGCTGCAACAGGGCAACCTGTTGCTCGACCAGGCGCAAGGCCTGCTGCGCTCCATCACCGAGCTCGAGGGCAACCTCCAGACGGCTAAGGAGCAGGCTCCACAGGAAATCGATGCTGCAGCGGCGGACATTGCCAAAGCCGAGCAGTACATCCGGCAGTACGATGGCGACATCGACGACGGCCTCGAGGACAACCTAAAGCAGGCCCAGCAACTGCTGGACCAAGCCAAGGCGGAACTGGCAAAAGAATTGCCGGATTACCTCCAGGTGGTGAAGCTGGCTACAGGTGCCAACTCGTCGGCTGACGACATCTATGCCAAGGCTGCCAGTGAGCACGAAGCCGCCGAACGCCTCAGGCGTCAAGCAGCTTCGACGCTTGCCCAAGCCCCGGCCGCGATTAGCAAGGCAGAGGAGTACATCGACGACCATCGTTCCGACGTGGAAAGTGGAGCCGACAGTTACCTCAGCAGTGCTAAGCAGTCGCTGAACCAAGCCCAAGGTCTCCGTGACCCGGCAGACGTTTTGCGCTCGGCTACGGCTGCCATCGACCAGGCCAATCAGGCTTACGAGTCCGCTAAGCGCGACTTCCAAGAAGCCGAAGCTGCCCGCCGGCGAGCACGCCAAGAGCGCGAACGTCAAGAAGAAGAGGAGCGCGAAGAGCGTGAACGTCGCAATGACAACTTCGGTCTCGGAGTTGGCGTTGGCTACGGTCTCGGCAGTTCGAGCGGAAGCTCGTTCGGAAACTGGGGTTCCAGTGGTGGCGGTTCCGGCGGCGGATCTTCCATCGACTTCGGTGGAGGCGGCGGTGGTGGCGGTTCGTCTAGCAGCTGGTAATTCAGTCGGTTCATCCCGGTTCTAAACGAACCAATGATCCCTGAGGAGGGACACAAGTGGCAATGTCATTGTTTGATAAGGCACGCATTGCCGTGCTCAGTCATGCGCACGGTTTGCTCGACAAGCAAGTCAACACGCCGGAGGGCTACGAGCAGCTCATTCGGGATTTGGAGGGCGGCTTAGCCGACTTCCACTCTGCCATCGACGAGGCCACAGGCCGCGTCAACGGCATGAAGCGTGACATCGCGGCATTGGTGGCCAAGCAGGGTCAGTTGCAAGCAGACATCGACCAGCTGATCACTGACAACGATCCGACCAACGACGATGCTGCTCTGCAATTGCAGGGCCAGCTTGGAGAACTCACCACCGACCTGACAACGCGTCAGCAGGAGCTGACCGATGCGCAAGCCGAGTGCGAGCAACTCAACCAGAGTGCTGATCAACTCGAGACCAAGCACCGCAACATGGTGCACGAGCTCAGCCAGTTGAAGTCGTTGCAAGCCACCACGAAGGCCAAGAACCGGGCCGCGAGCGCCGCCGAATCAGCAGAAGCTGCCAGCGACGCCGCCGAAGGTGCCAGCGTGGACAGCATTCGTGCCAATCTCCAACACGAGAACGACACGGTGTCCGCACGTTACGACCGAGTTATCGGTGCCCTTAAGGACACCGGTGCATCCCCCGAGCGCGTGGCAGCCATGTCACGAGACAAGGCCGCACTCGAAGCCCGACGGGCTGAGCTCGCAGCCAAGGCCGCCGGCCAAGTTCAAACCCCCGAGGCGGCACCGACCACCTCATAATCGATCAAAAATAACAGCGCAGACACTTCCAGGTGTCCGCCGGCTTGTCATGAGTCGTAAGCCAGATTCGGCACCATGACACTACCCGCCCTAGGGATTTTGACTGCAACCAGCAGCCACAAATCCTTAGGGCGTTTTACTTTTTACGAGCCTACTGCCAAACACGAACGTAGTTGACCTTCATGTTCACGTTATTAACTTTAGTACCGCCATACTGGCCGTTGGAATTCTCTATGATGAGATACTGAGGTGCAGACGTTATGTTGGAGGTGGAAGCGTAACTGCCTAATTTAGCGCCATCGTAGTAAGAAGTTACTACACCATTTTGCCAATTAGCCGCAAATTTATGACAACCAGTTAGCGAGCCGGCGTTGCCAAAGCCCTTGCCAGCCCCATTGCCTTCTGGCCCATGCCAGGTAGCTGCGGCGTGTCCACTCAGGCCTTCCATAATGTCTAGCTCGCCATTAGCTGGCCAGTTTTGGCCATCAGTCCACCAGGCTGGCCAGTTAGCAACTGAGCCATCACCGGCAGCCGGTAAGCAGATTTCGGATTCGGCATAACCGTAAGAAAACTGGAAGCCTTTATAGCCGGCTTGCCCGTTAGGCGCGGTAGGATTGGTTGAAACAATCGAGCCTTTGCCATTTCCGTCGATCATCAGGTTAAGAAAGCCGTTGGATACCGTAACATTAGCTGCCGACATAACAGTGCCGTTTTGGGTGTTTCCATCACTGAACCAAACTGGGGCCCAGCGTGTTTTATCCAAGCTTGTACCGCTAAAGTCATCATTAAAGACCATTTTGCTTGGCAAGTTGTCAGTGTTACCGGCAGCTCGGTATGGTTGTGTGTCAGTCGGTGGTGGGGGAGGTGTCGTAGTGTTGTTGACTGTCACTGTCACAGTACTAGTGTTAGTGTTATTTGCCGCATCATAGGCCGTGGCTTTAACAGTATGGGCAGCATTAGTGACTTTGGATGTATCCCATGAGTAGGTGAATGGTGAGGCAGTTATGGATGAAACTTGCGTACCGTCTACCTCGAAGTTTACCTTAGTTACGCCAACATTATCGCTGGCTGTGGCCGCAACGTTCACTGAGCCACTTATGGTTGCGCCGTTGGCTGGTGAAGTAAGCGTGACCTTCGGGGGTGTGCTGTCGCTAGGGGGAGGTGTTGGGGCATCATTAAAGGCGGTGACGCTGTCTACGTATAATGTTCGGGCGCAAGTCGGCGTTTCTAGCGAGTTGCTCACCACCACTAAAATGTCGTGGGTACCAGCCGGTACGGTCACATTGGCTGAATAACTTGTCCAGGTTCCACTGTTAACGTTCGCCATTAAAATTTGCTTATTATAATCAGTTACTACCCAGACATTTGGCCAGCCCTGACAGGCGCTGGCTTTGGCGCGTAGCACAAAACGAGTGGCATTGTTTGTCAAAGTGATCTTGGCCGTGGCGGCGTGACTGCTTTTGAGTATCAATTTCTTACCGCTATCTGTATATGTGGCTTTGGCAATGTGGTCTTCTGGCGCGGTTGTTGTAAAGTTGGTGGCCAGTACTTGTCCGACCTGGCTGGCGGCAAAAGTGCGCCAAACCAAATAACTACCGAGCAAGGCAAACACCAATACAAACACTATAAGGTTGCGTTGACTGGATGCCACGCGGTTTAAAAATTTACTTTTAGACTTAGATTTTTTGGATGTTTTTTTCTTTGCTGGCATGGTTTTCTTTTTATTGTTAGATTGTTGTTAAATTGTCGCTCATTCAATTCTCTTATGTTTACTTCTGCTTGTCAAATAGCTACAAAAAAACCGCCCCACAACGGTCAGGGCAGTTTGTTGGGTATTTGCCTACGTAGACAGACAAATATCAGGTTAGGGAAGTTAAGACTTAGGCGGTACCCCCCGCTTGCGTCTTCAGTGCCTGCCCGTTAGATCTAGGACTTGTCAAAAGATTACCTCCCTTCTTTTTATTACCGGCTAGTAATTTCAGTATACCGCTAGCGCTTTTGTAATTAAAGGGCTGATCGGCTTAAAGCAAACCGCCGAGGAGATTCTTAACCTTTTGGGTTAGGTTGCTAACCGGACTATTGGAGCTTGAACCGGCCGGGGGTTGGCTGGGGGTGCTTTTAGTGCCCGCATCTTTACTTAATGTGTCAGCAGAGACGTCTACCGGGGCAGGGGCTTGAAAGCTTTGGGGTGTGGCGGCAGTTTGGGTTTGACTCGACGTTGGTGCTTGGTCTTTGGCTGGTGTTTTGGCGGTGGCGATTAGTGGGGTATCACTGGGAGATGTGGCCTGCCGGGGGGTTGTGGAGACGGGAGCGGTGTCTTTGGGCCTAGCGTTGGGCACTTTTCCAGTGGTCCGGCCGCCTAAAACGTACAGAACTCCCATAACCAGCACTCCCAGTAAGAGAAGACTAAGGGCTACAACCTTTTTGGGGGTTATTTTTTGTCCCATTTGTAACACCTATTATACAACATGCTCGTGCTATGCAAACGTGGCCTATAATAAGGCCATGACCTCAAAGCTACCGCGGTTTTCTGATGCTGAACTTAAACCCACGCGTGATTTTCTGCAAGACGTTTCTAAGATACTTGGCAAGGTCCAGCAGGTATTTGTGCCTGCTGACAATCATGACTGGCAGAAGGGTTTGTGTCTTATGCCCCAAGGTTTAGCAACCCAGCCGCTGACTCCTCAGCGCCTGGTGCTTGATATGCGGGCCGGTGAATTACAAACCGAAAATCAGCGGTGGGATTTGACTATGACTACCGCCCAGCAGCTTTTTGCAGAGTTGAGCCTATGGACCCTGGCTCAAAAGGGTGGCCAGGCCCCGGCTGCGCCAGACTTTAGTACCTCTGAGCCTCAATTTAATCTGAAACACAGCCAGCAGCTGGCTACCGTTTTAGATTTTGTTCATACTACCTTCCAAGCCATCGGTTCTGGGTTAGCCGGTGGACTTGTCAGCCCGGTACTGCTGTATCCGCATCACTTTGACGTATCCCTGGTATGGTTTTTTGCGCGTTCCACAGCCCAAGTGGCGGCCGGTTTTTCTACAGGCGATGAAATGGTGTCCGAGCCATATTTTTACGTCACTGCCTCTCCGGAACCAGCTGGTTTTGGCAGCCAAGTGCTGCCTAATGGCCATTGGCAAACCGCTGGCTGGCACGGGGCAGTTCTCCCATATGCCACGGTAGTAGCAAGTGCTTTATCCACAGAGGTTGTCACCCAGTTTATTACGGATTTGTTTCACGTAGCGGCCAAGCCCAATTAATTGTTTGCTATGATTAGTCCATGGCAATCTTAAAAAATAAACATCACGACAGTGACCCGGTTTGGCATTTACAGCTGACTATGGTGATAGCGATTATCCTGCAGTTGGCGCTGCCAAATAAATTTTTGTTTGGCTCACGCTATTTAATCCCATTTGTTGAAGCTCTGTTGTTAGTGGCTTTGTCGTTTACGACCCCCAAGCAGGCAGTTTACCGGGCACCCTTGCGCCGGCTGAATGTATTTTTGTTGGTCATTGTTACGGCGGCGGCCAATTTTGTAGCGCTCGGTTTGGTCGCTGAGCAGCTGCTGCAAGGCAAGCACGCCACGATTACAGGGCATAACTTGATCATCGCGGCGGTAAATATCTTCCTGACCAACATTATTCTGTTTGGGCTACTGTATTGGGAGCTCGATGGCGGCGGCCCGGGTATGCGCCGCGGATTGACCAAGCATGAATTAGATTTTTGGTATCCGCAGCAACAAATAGACAGTAGTGACAATCAGCCCAGATGGCATCCGACGTTTGTTGATTATTTATATGTCTCCGCCACCAACGGTATGGCCTTTAGTCCTACCGATACCATGCCCGTTAGCCGGCGAGCTAAAGTCCTTATGTTGGTCCAAGCCACAGTGTCGCTGGTAGCCATTGCCCTGGTGGCTTCTCGCGCCGTCAATATTCTTACCTAAGCGCCAGCCAAGTTATCCCTGTTTAATACACGTCCAGGTTGTCTGCCAATTGCGAATTTCGCGGACTGGATTATGCACCACACAGTGCACACTATCGTGCCCAAAAGCTAGAGCAATAATCCCGGCGCTAAGCACGGCCACGGCAAGCATCGGCCAGTTGTACTGCCACTGAAAGATTGTTTTGACAAAACTAGTCTGGTTTTGGCGTCGCCGCTGTTGGCTCCAGCGCCAGAAAGTGCCAAGGCTGAGCAGCAGCGCCGCCGCCGGCATAAAGACCAGCCAGCTAGCGATTACTGGTGGGTGCCAAAACCAGCTGTTGTATAAGCTATGCGAACTAAGCCCATCAAACGTTATAAAAATAAAGAATGGTAAAAGTAACAGGGCGCTAAAAATACTGGTTGTTTTTACAAAATGCGGGGTCTCGTTGGTCATAATGTCTCCTGCGTACACGACTTGTTGTTTAATGATGCTGAGTGGCGCATCGATGATAGTGCGTCCCCAAATAAGTTTTCGCTCGGTGTTTGAACTGCTGTTATCAAGCATGTCGGCTAATGTCTGAAGTATTTGCTGGTTGTATTGCTTCTGATAACTTTTAGGATAGAGGCGGAGCAGGGCTGCATAGATGGGGAAGCGCGTTTTTAGGTATTTCATATACGGGCTCCGGCTTGCCCCAGAAACTTCCGCTGACGAGCCAGTTTGACGGTTTGCTCAAAGTACTTTAGTTCGGCACTCAGGCGGTCCCAGCCCTTCTTGGTTAATCGATAATACTTACGACGCTTGCTGTCATCGGCAAAAGGCATTTCCTCTATGAGGTTATCATTCACGAGTTGTTTGATGGTGCCGTAGAGTGCCCCTGGGCCAAGTTTTATACGGCCGTTGCTATCGTGCTCTATTTGCTGCATCAACTCATAGCCGTGCCGGGGCTTCAAGCTGAGTGCAAACAAAATACTAAACGTTACTTGCGGTAATAATCCAGCCATTCGTTTACTCATACTCTACACGATATATCAATAAACGATATATCGTCAATAGTAATAATTAGTTCTGCAAAAGCTCTCTCAGGCAAATCCCAGCCATAGTAAGTTAAAATAGATCTTTAAGATTAAAAGTGATTTAATAGTAGGATAGACTTGGAGTAATCGTGATTAGAGCTGTGTTACATTTTGCTTACTTAGACCCCAATATGGGGAGCTTAGTCATTCAATCGTTAGTTGGCATTATTGCTGGCGTTGGACTGTTTGGACGACGCGCTCTACGGGGATTTGCAGTGCATCTTAGGACTTTGTTTTCTAAATCAAAAGAAAAGTGAAGCAGCCAGGTTCTTTTCGCGATCCAGCTGGATTCATGTTTACCAAAGACAGTGTATTGTACAGGCAAATTAACCAAGCCGGACAAGCCGACTATGACCTCAGTGTAAGTAGCGGTTTAGTGGCAGACCTGGTGCAGGCTGGTTTATTGGTGGCGCACACAGAAGTCGGGGGCGCAGGTTTCGGCAAAGACAGCAATCGCTATAAAATTATTCGTCCCCAGTTGGTACCCTTTGTTTCTTATCCCTATGAGTGGACATTCGTGCAGCTTAAAAGCGCCGCGCTCACCACCCTGGCCGTGCTAAAGCAAGCTATAAAGCACGGCATGATATTAAAGGATGCCAGCGCCTACAATATTCAGTTTATTGGCAACGAGCCGGTGTTTATCGACACGTTATCATTTGCCACGTACCAAGCAGGTGAGCCATGGGAGGGCTACAAACAGTTTTGTGAGCATTTTATTGCACCGCTGGCGTTGGCGCACTACACGTCGGCCAACATACTTACGCTACAGCAAGCTAATATTGACGGCATTGCCCTAGACTTGGCAGTACGCTTACTGCCTAAGAAAGCCCGCTGGCAGCGTGGCCTGTTGACCCACCTGTATTGGCATAACGCGGCCCAAAAAAAGTATCAACCGGGCGGGGAAGCGCTGGCCCAAAAGCCCAAGCAGCGTAAGATGAGTCGCTTGGCGCTGGAGGGGCTGATTGCAAGCCTAGAACGAACCGTCAAAAAGCTCAGTCCGCCCAAGGTTAAAACGCAGTGGGGTGATTATTACAGTTTTACTAACTACA
>JAQGHD010000019.1 GCA_028288965.1 Candidatus Saccharimonadota bacterium
CCCGGGGAATATAAGTTTGTCTTTACGCTACTGGATAAGCTGCAGTTCAACGACCGTATTTTTGTGGATTACAAAGGCACGCACTACATATATAGAGTTATCGGTACCAGCATAGTGGCCCCCAACGACCTAACCGTTTTGAACCAAGGCAGTGAAAACATTCTGACGCTTATTACTTGTACGCCAGTTGGTACCAGCTCCAAGCGTTTGATTATTCGGGCCCAACAAATTGTGCCGACGCCGCCCGATGACGCCAAAGTTGATAAATCAGTAACCTTACCCGCTCAGGCGAGTGGCCCATTGCCAAGCAGTAATTCCTCGTTCTGGCATGATTTACGCGCACTGTTCTAGACTCAGAGTTCGTGCATAACCGTGATTTGAGCGCCGAGCGAATTGAGCCGCTTAGCAAGGTCTTCGTAGCCACGGTTAATAGTGTAGACATTTCTTAAGATGGAAGTACCAGGGGCAGCCAGCATACCAATGAGTAACATCACTGCTGGGCGAATGCCACTGGGGCAGACCAGATCTGCGGCTTTAAACTTAGCTGGACCATCAATGTAGACGCGATGTGGGTCAGCTAATTCTAGGTTGACGCCAATCTTTTTCATTTCGGTGTACATCAGCGCCCGGTCTTCATAAACCCAGTCATGAATAAGCGTGCGTCCGCGAGCCACCGCTACCATTGGCACAAAGTAGGGCAGGTGATCAATATTGAGCCCGGGAAAAATATTGGGATGGATCTTGTCCTTTGGCGCGATCAGGCTGCCGTTGTGTTTCATAATGGTCAGATCAACCAGATCTGTCTTGCCGTTATCGGCTTTGTACTTCTGACTAATCTTATATTTAAGTCCCATTTTTTCTAGCTTGAGTAGTTCGAGCTCCAAGAATTCAATTGGTGCCCGACGAATGGTGATAGATGAGTTAGTGGTGACGGCTGCCGAGATAAAGGTCATGGCCTCTACCGGGTCTTCGCTAGGAGAATAGGTAACATTTTTCTTGATGTAGCCCAGTCCTTTTACGCGCAGTGTACTGGTGCCAACACCGTCGATCTTTATGCCAAGTTTTTGCAAGAAAAAGCAGACGTCCTGCACCATATAGTTGGCGCTGGCCATTTTTATGACCGTTTCGCCATCAGTACCAGCGGCAGCCATTAAAATGTTTTCGGTGGTGGTATCACCAGATTCATATAAAACTACTGGACGAGTGGGCAAGTGGGTAGCAGCCGTGACGTGGTAGTGTCCACTCTTGGTAAAAATGTCGACGCCAAATTCTTCCATACCGTACAAATGCGGAAGCACTGTTCGCCGGCCAAGCTCACAGCCACCAGCGTAGGGGATTTTAAAATCGCTCATGGTATGGATGAGCGGGCCAATAAACATGAGTACGCTGCGCGTTTTGCGGGCCGCTTCTTTATCCATGGCTTCGAGCTTAAGATGAATCGGTGGGCGGATTTCTAGATCATTGCCGACCCATTTAACTGATACGCCAATACTGATAAGTACCTCAATAATGCGGTTAACTTCCTCGATTCGGGGAATATTTTTGAGCCGAGTTATACCTTTGTTGAGCAGGCTGGCACAAAGAAGGGCTACGGCTGCATTTTTACTGGTTTTGACGGCTACCTCGCCGCGTAATTCATGACCGCCTTCGATGCGTAGGTTAATGGCTCCTTCGTTTACGCTAATAAGCTGCTTGTTGAGCACATCGCTAATCCGACCAAGGGTTTCAAGGCTTAGATTTTGCTTGCCATGTTCTATACGGTTTACGGCTGATTGGCTGGTGCCAAGCCGGGTGGCGAAGGCGGCCTGCGTAAGACCTCTTTCTTGTCTAATCTGATAGATTAATTGACCGATTTTTTCGTTAGTAGACATGTTTAGAGCCTTAATTATATCACTTGGTGAATAAATGTAAGCGATTATTGTAATGGAATTTACAGCACCCCCGAAGGTTATATTTATTACACTGTTTGTCCACCGAGTAATCGGATACAATAAAAGTATGATCTGATTACTTTTTTGTACCGAATATCTCTAAGAAGTAATCTACTATGGGGGCAGAATATGAAAGACAGAGCAATTGAGAAGTTGATTCTAGCGGAAGTAAAGCGCCAGACCGAAGGGCTGGAGATGATTCCCAGCGAAAATCACACCAGCGGCGATGTGTTGGCGGCACTCGGCTCACGCCTGACTGATAAATATTCCGAGGGCTATCCAGGCATGCGCTATTACGGGGGTTGTGAGGTTGTGGACCAAGTTGAGAATCTGGCCCGGGATAGAGCCAAAAAGTTGTTTGGCGTCACGCATGCTAACGTGCAACCATATTCCGGCTCGCCGGCCAACCAGGCCGTGTACTTTGCCTTAGTAGATCCCGGCGACACGGTCATGGGTATGCATTTGTATTACGGTGGCCACATGACACATGGGCTTAAGGTGAACTTTTCCGGCACCATCTATAACTCCGTGCAATATCACACCGGTAAGGACGGCTACTTGGATTACCAAGAGATGGCTGATATAGCTACCAAGGAAAAACCCAAATTGATGTTTGTGGGCGCCACGGCCTATCCACGGATTTTTGATTGGGAAAAATTACGCGCCATTGCTGACCTGTGCGGCGCTTGGCTGGTGGCCGACATCTCACACATTGCTGGCTTAGTAGTTGGCGGTGTGCATCCTTCCCCAGTTGGTCATGCGCATGTTATTACTACCACCACACACAAGACTCTGCGCGGCCCGCGTGGAGCGTTGATCTTGGCTAACGGCAACCCATCTACACCGTTGACTAAGGTGGAGCGAACACCAGAGAATCTGCCGACTCTCATAGACCGAGCAATTATTCCTGGGCTCCAAGGCGGTCCGCATAATCACCAAACTGCTGCTATTGCGGTAGCGCTTGGCGAAGCTAGCACCCCAGCTTTTAAAACCTATGCTCGCCAGATTGTGAGCAATGCGGGGGCGCTGGCTAAAGAGCTGACCAAGCGTGGCTTTAATCTGGTCACCGGCGGAACAGATAATCACCTGCTGTTGATTGACCTGACAAACAAAAAAGTTACCGGTACCGAAGCCGAGACGGCACTGGGTAAAGCCGGTATTACGGTCAATAAAAACACCGTGCCGTTTGACCCCCGTCCACCGTTTAGCCCGTCTGGTATTCGCCTGGGGACCCCGGCTCTGACCACTCGTGGTCTGAAAGAACCCCAAATGCTGCAAATCGCCGAGTGGATCGACCAGGCTATCCAGCATCACAAAGACGAGCTGTTTCTAGCCAAACTAAAAAACCAAGTACACGAGCTGACTAAGGACTTTCCACTTCCAAGCTAGCCAGTTCACGCTGTATGTTCTGGCGCGCTGGCTCCTCAAATAGCTTTTGTCCAAAGTCGGTGAGAAATATGGTGGGGCGCTTCTGGGTATCTAAAAATGAATGCAGTACATTCGCCCGGGCGTGCCTATATCGCTCCTCTGGTACCCATTCGTATTCCTTTCTAATCGCTTGGGCATACTGATCATAACGATCGGGGGCTGCTCCTAAAATCGCTACGTCGGCGTCTAAGAAAAAGGCAATGTTTTGGCTAATCACGAACCGGTGTTCGGTGCTGGCCAGGATGCCAAGGGCTATTTCCCTAATGTGGTCCTTGGGCAGCCGTAATTCAGTTAATCGATGCTTTGCCACATCGGCACTGAGCTGTTCATCCTCGCCTTGGGGCGTGTGCGTGTCTTGGATGGCGTCGTGATACATAATCATCCAGAGCACCAGGCCCTTATTAATAGTGGTTGGATCGTCTGAAAAAACTCTAGGTAATAAATCGGTACGATCTTGGTAGGCGTTTGTAAAATCAATGAGGTAGCTTAAATGAGATACATCATGATGGACGCGCCATGGGGCACTGTATAAGTCAATAATTTCATCTTGGTACGGACCAAATGTTACAGGATCAATATCATACAGCTGCCCAAGTTCGCTAAACGCTTGGCTTACAACTGCTAGCTCTGGTTGCTCAAGTCGCTCTTCCCAAAGTCGCTCTCCCATGTAATCAAGTATAGCACCAGAGGCTAGTATATGGTCTGATACTGCTCCTTGCGACCGATTTTATTTACGGCGGGTGAATTTGAGTCCGCTCCAGGTGCCATCAATGGCGGCCACTTTTATATCCACCCAGCCGGTAGGTAGTATAAGATCCCGAAGGGTTTGCTCAGTGAGGTTAGTGTCTGCCCCGCTACTTTTTTTAGGCCAGCTCACCCACAGGGCTTTTTCAATTTTGTTAAGGTCAGTGATTTTTAAAAACTGTTCCAACTCGGCCTGCCTATTAAAAAAGGCGTGCGCCCAGGTAGCGGGCAGGGCAGAGCTGACAGAGATGCCGGCGGCATGAAAATGTTTCTGGAGTTTACTCGGCAGGCCAAAAGTATAGAGGCTGTCGCCAGGTTTGTAACCTAGTTTTTCTATGAGGGTACGCTGTGAATAACCAGCCATGGTTAGGCCCCAATTAATTCCGGCTCTTGCTGCAACTTTATGCCAAATGTTTTATCTACGGTGCTGATAATTTTGCCGGTAAAGGCTTGTAAATCTTTGGTACGCTTAGCCTTTTTATTGATAACCACTAAATTTTGATACGGCCACAAGGCCAAGCCGGTTTTGAGGTCTTCATAATCAGTGAATCCAGCCTGTTGGAGCAGCCAAGCCGCCGAAATTTTTACTTTGCCATCATCTAAAAACCAGCGCGGGGGTTGGGCCCAGCCAGACGGTGCATGATTAATGGCTGGATACTTGAGCGCCAATTTTTCGAACTGGCTTTTGCCAATTATCGGATTATAAAAGAACGAACCACAATTAGCTACCACGCTGGGGTCAGGCAGTTTGTAAGCCCGTATGGCCGTAACGGCCTCGCGGATTATTTGCGGCGTGACCTTTATGATGTGGTGTTCATCTATGTATGACTGTACATCGCGGTAGTACGGCGGTTTAGGCGCGGCCTTATGTAGGCTTAGTGTTACCTGCGTGATCAAAAAACGCCCCTTATCGGCCCGATTGAAACGACTGGCCCGGTAATCAAAATGGCAGTCGCTGTTGCTAAGTTCTACAAATTTGCTGGCTTCAATGTCATAAGCCCGCACGCTCTTTAGTACCTGAGCTATTTCTTGGCCGTAGGCCCCAATGTTTTGGACGGGTGCGGCTCCGGTTTTGCCGGGAATCTTACTCAAACTTTCTATGCCGCTTAAGCCGGCCTCTAGAGTTTTGGTTACCACTTCATCCCAAATTTCCCCAGCCCCAATGGTAACCGTATTGGCTTTGATATCAATTCCGCTAATTTCGTTCACCATGATCAGACCCTTGAAGCCTTTGTCGCTAAAAATAATGTTCGCCCCGCCGCCAATCATAATGAACGGAACTTTGTGCTTGTGAGCCCAGGCCACGGTTTCGGTCAGATCATCTTCGCTTAAGATGTGCGTTAAATAGGCAGCCTTACCCCCAAGCCGCATAGTAGAAAACATTGCCAACGGCGCGTGTTTGATGATTTTCATGTTGTTTTTATTATATCGAACTCCTTACGTATCTCCACGTAAACGGTTGCGCGCAGGGGTATGAGGGGCGTAACATTATACCCATGAGTGAGAAACAAGCGAGTCATCCATATATATTACTAGGCATTCATCTTAAAAAGTTAAGAGAGCGCCAGCAAAAGACCCTAGCCGAAGTATCCGGCGCGGTTGAGATTGATATAGATATGCTTACCCAGATAGAAGACGGCAAAACGCGCCCCGCAGAAGACATTTTGCTCCTTTTAATTAGTCACTTTGACATTAAAGATGATGAAGCCGATGCTCTATTAGATCTGGCTGGATACGAAAAGCCTAAGGGTAATGACACATCTGTAGAGACGAGCCTGCAGAAGCAGCTTATGGTACTGCTGCCACTTGATAACCGGATTCTGTTTAGTGATGATGCGCACATCAACGGCAACAAGGATTCCCTGGTCTTAAACTTTATGCAGACCGATCTGCTTAGTAACCAATCAACACCTGTGGCACGCGTGGGCATGAGCCTGCCCCAAGCCCAAAAATTATTTGATTTACTGCGCCAAGCCCTGTATTACCAGGCACAACCAAAGGCGCTGCCAGCACCTAAGTCTAAACCCGATCAACGCTCTTCAAAATGAAGCACTTGCTAAGGAAAATAGTAGTTCCAGCTCTACTTCTTGGGGTAGTCCTTACGCTGTTATTGTCATTACAAGGTAGCTTTCAACAGCAAGGTGACTGCGCTAACACCCAGAGCGGATCGTTGCCTGGGGGTATCCGCCGGGTCGACTGTTCGGGCCGAGCCTATGGGTTGCCACTGCGATTCATTAAGGCTAAAGACAGGCTAGATATTATGGGGCTGAACTCGCCCAATACGTCGCCATCCTTGATTGGCACTAACGCTACCATCAGCTTGAATATGCTTAACTTGCTGGTTGATTGGCTGGTGTGGTCGGTGATTAGTTTTGCGGGGCTGGGTTTTGTGGTCTATAAACTAAAAATGTCAAAGTCTAAGGCCAAACCTGTCAAAGTCGAGGCAGAATAGCTTAGCCGCTCCCTGCCCAAGGAGGTCAGCAGCTGTTATAATAGCCGCACTTGCCCGCGTAGCTCAGTGGATCAGAGCATCTGTCTTCGGAACAGAGGGTCGGCGGTTCGAATCCGTCCGCGGGTACCAAGGTTAGATATAACTTTGTGTATGATGTTGAATTATTTGTAAGTGCCTGCATTTAGTACATAATATTAGTATGGCTGATAGAGAACCATTTCCATACGGAGAAGAGTGGCGCACCGATTTACCTATGCTGTTTAAATTGGGCGTGGTACAAGCATTGGCAGAGCATATTGTTAGCCAGTGGCCAAGAAATAGTCAGGTGTATGAAGGCTTGCACTGCCAAACTGTCTGGAGCGAATGGGACTGGCACCGGGAGGGCCAACGGCACTTAAGGATACGATACAAATATCCTTCTAACTTATATGGTGAAAATGAAGTCGGAAGTCTGGCGGCTGATGGCGAAGTATTTGGGCTGGATGAAGATCGATTACGCGAGCTTGAACAGTTGGCAGATAACCGGCCAATCGAAACCTGGAAAACAACCGAATCAAATTGCTAAGTCCTTATGCTTGCATTGGAGCCTGGCCCGAGCAATACTGTTTGGCAATGAAGTACATTCTTTTGGGGATTTTATTCTTAGGCTTACCCTATGTGGCGCTAGAAAAAGTGGTTATGCCGCAACTGGAGTCGCTTCAAAATACTTATCAAAATATGGACAGTGTGGTAAACAACAGGCTGGGTATTAAGTAGCCAGGCTATTTGCCGCCAGTGTGATCGGCAAACTCTTGAACAGTCCACATAGTGTATGAGCCGTCGCTGAACGATTCCTTGACGGCACCGTAACCAACTACATAAAAGACGCTGCCATCAATGTGTTCGTGGTGAGATTTACTTTTTAAGTACGAAGTGGCAATCCGGGTGGCCAATGTTGTGGTAGAAATTTCGTAACCGGCATTAATGTGATACCAGCCGATATTTTCACCGGTCCAACTCCAACCACTGCCACAGAAAAAGTTAATCCAATCGGGAATTTTACTATGAGAAAAATCCTCAGTCCTGGCCATATGATCGGCCCAATAATGGGCAGCATTTTGGAGGCAAGGGCTGTTACTCAGCGAGGCTTCGTTGACGGGGTGAGGCAAGCCGGTGCCGTAATCATTTTTACCGGCACCTTTGTAGTTTGTGCGGTGGGCGTTATTAATAAAAGCTACAGTGTCGTCGATTCTTTTCCACTCGCCGCTAATGGTGGTTGAGGCTGCTTGGACCTTGGGCATCAAGCTGGCCGTAACATCTTGGACCTTAATGGCATGAACACCGCTGGCTAAGGGGCTGGGGGCGGAGAGCAGGGCGGAGTTTTTAACTCGTTTGACTGGACGGCTACATAGATCACGCAAGGTTTTTTCCAGCTTCTGAAAGGCTGGCTTCTTTGTGGCGCCGCGAGCGGCAGACACCGCCTTAACGGTTTTATCCGGCAATCCAAACACGAGTGTGTCAGCCTCTACCGCGTTTTGTTCTGGGGCATTGGTTAGAGCAGTATCCACAGCCGGCTCTATTGCTAGGCCTGACTGACTAATCTTTTGTTGAAGATCATTTACCTCATGCCTGGAAAGAGTGGCTTGGTCATAGCTGTCGGCAGTGCCGTTGTCACACAGCAGTTTGCCGTCGTCGGTTAAGCGAATGTCCACAGCTTTTTGGTCATAAATAAGCGTCCCGTCACTGGCTTTATGGGCAATTTGGCCACCAGCATGAGTGAGTTGCACCACAACATGATCTTCTGGCACGGGCTGAGTGGGGGCGGCAAAGGTATCAATGAGTTGCCACACACCTATGGCTACAATAATAGTAATTATGGCCAAGGCTTGCCAGCTTTTAACAGATCGATTTTTAAAAGTTAGTCGGGCAGGGGATTTTTTTGGGGAGCGCTTTTTGGTGGCCATAACCTTGCTGCTTTTGCTTATAGTGTAATCTTAGTAGTGATTAATTAGCAACCCTAGATCAGCCTCGGTACAATAAGGTGCATGAAACTCCGAAATTTTACTGAGGCCAGGAAAGTGCTAGCCCAATACGCGCCGGCTAATATTCATGAGGCCTATACGCTTGAGCGGATGCAAAGTCTTATGCAGCTGCTTGGTAATCCACAGGACAGTTTACGCGTCATACATATTGCTGGCACATCTGGCAAAACCTCCACCGCCTACTTTGTTGCTGCGCAGCTGGTGGCAGCTGGAAAAAAAGTGGGTTTGACGGTTTCGCCGCATATAGATCAGGTTAATGAGCGAGTACAACTTAATCTCACGCCGCTATCTGAGCGAGAATTTTGCCGTGAGCTCGGGACCTTTTTAGAACTCATTAAACCCCTAAAACCAGAGCCTACGTATTTTGAGATATTGGTGGCACTTGCTTACTGGGTATTTGCCAAGCACAAGGTGGACTATGCTGTGGTAGAAGTGGGACTTGGCGGATTGCTGGATGGCACCAATGTGGTAAGCCGAGAAGATAAAATCTGCGTTATTACCGATATCGGGCTAGATCACACGCACGTGTTAGGCACTAGCCTTCCTGAAATCGCCGCTCAGAAAGCTGGAATTATTGGACAGCATAACCATGTTTTTAGTTTTCATCAGAATGATGAAGTTATGCAGACACTACGGGTGCAAGCCGATAACCACCAAGCCGAACTGCACGTGGTGCCTACCCTGCCACCTAAACCGGACAAAGCGCTTGACTTGCTGCCAATATTTCAACGCCACAACTGGGAGCTGGCAGCAGCCGTCTATGACTATGTTCGAAAGCGTGACAATCTGCCAAAGTTAACACCTGAGCAGCTTGATGCGACTTCTAAAACCTATATCCCTGCCCGCATGGAAATTATCAGCCGGGGCGAGAAAACCATTGTACTGGATGGTGCTCATAATGCTCAAAAAATGCAAACACTGGCCACCAGTATGAAAGCTCGCTTTTTGGATAACACGGTGGCAACACTATTGGCCATTGTAGACAGCCCCAGCTTTGAGGCGCGGACTGATCTGCGCCCGATTTTAAATTTGAGTAACCGAATATTTGTTACTAGTTTTGGTGATTCTAGCGAAGATTACATCAAACATGCCGTAGATCCGAGCTTGATTGCTGAACATTGCCGGAGCCTTGGGTTTAAAGACATTACTGTTATATCTGATCCGGTGGCTGCCTTTGAAACACTGCTACAAGCACCCGAGCCGGTGCTGCTAGTAACAGGCTCACTTTATCTTATGGGGCAGGTCCACCAATTATTGAAGCGAGATGGTGCATGATTCGATTTATTGCCGTTATGGACAGTAGAAAAGGTATAGCTAACGAGCGCGGCATTCCGTGGCAGGGCCAGGTGCCGTCCGACACGGCTTACTTTAGGAGCATGACCTTGCACGGTAACCTCATAATGGGCGCTGGCTGGTACAAAGAACAAATAAAGCCATTGCCGGATCGCCGCAACTTGGTAGCTACTAGTAGCTCTGAGACACTCAGACCCGGCTTTGAAAAAGTTACCGACGTCCGGACATTTCTGCAACAAGCCAAAGAAGACATTTGGGTTGGCGGTGGGGCCGCATTGTTTGCCAGCACGCTTGATTTAGCAGATGAGCTGTATCTCACCAAGTTAGATGGGGATTGGCATTGTACTAAGTTCTTCCCGGAGTACGAGCAGGCATTTGAACTTGTGAGTCAAAGTGAGTCTTTAACCGAAAACGGTATTGTGTTTAAATTTACAGTTTACAAACGTAAGCCAGCTTAGGCGGGTGCGGCAGTGCCTGGAGTAGTTGGCTTAGCTGGCGAGGTGGGTGCAGCAGGAGCATGGTATTTGGCATCACCAAAGCCAAGTATGGGGTAGCCTATAAATGGCAAGATAACCAGCAATATGGCAAACGTTGGTTCTTTTCCAAAAACTTTGGCGGTTTCAATACTGAAATAGATGGTGCCCGCAACGGCCACCAGCCAACCAACAAGTGGGATAATTCCGGCAATAGGGTACAGTCCCCAATAGCCGGGCTTGCCTACAATTTCTGCCAAAACCCAAGTGTTATACAGAGGAATAAGAGCGTTCCAACCAGGTCGGCCGGCTTTCTCAAAAAGTTTCCACATAGAAGCTAATAGAACGACAATCACTACCAGCCAAACTATCAGAAAAACTCCACCAAAAAGTACTCCTATCCCTGCATGGGTTGTAGATGGCAGGGTTGTATAGGTAGTATCCTGCCCTAGTAGATTAAACATTGTTTATTCCTCTCATTTATTTATAAGCTGATTATAAGCCAGCACAAGCACTTTGCCAAAGCTAATAAAGTGAATGGTGCCTGCTTGCTTCCCAAACAGCTTATGCTACGATAGAAGTAACTAACTGTAATCTCTAAAGATGGGCAATATGCCAAAAACAAGATCAACAACCAAAAAGTCTCGTAAAACCGCTACTCGTGCCAGTTGGCCAACACACACCTTTGAGCTGCCCAAAGCCTTGATGATGTTACTGTTTACGGTCCTGGTGGCTGGTATTGGCGTAACGGTTTTGAACCTGAGTCACGCTCAAACTAAACCTCCGGCCAAACCGGCCTTTGCCTATTATTATATGTGGTGGGATCACCAGCACTGGGTGTCGCATCTTGGTCCTAACTATCCGTTGACCCAAACTCCGCTGCCCCTGCCAGCAACGCTCAATAAGCAAAGCTGTGGCACGGTCAATAATTACACCGGCAACGTCCTGACCGATGTCAGCCAAGGCCTAGCCTATGATCAACTCAACCCGGCGGTGTTTGATGCCGATGTTCAGCTGGCTCAAGCCAGCGGGCTCAAGGGCTTTTTGGTCAACTGGGTGGGCGACGGCACCACTACCCAAACCAAAACTACCGGGAACTACAACAAACGCCTGCAGTACATGTTTGATGCCGTGCATAAACTCAATGCCCAGGGCAAAGCCTTTAGCCTTATCTTCAACTACCAATCCTCAGCCGCTATTCGCTCACAAACCCAGTTCACCAATGATTTTAACTACCTGCTCACCAATTATGGTACCGATACGGCGCTAGATCACACCTATTCCACCAAACCAGAAATGATCATGGCCGGCACCTGGAAATATGCTGACACTGACCTAGCCAACATTGCCAGCCAGTTCCGCCCGCGCATGTACCTAATCGGCGATGAAAAGCCCAGCAGCTGGACAACCGCCCGGGGCGCTAGCCTAGACGGCACCACCTACTATTGGTCTAGCCAAGACCCCTACAAAAACCCCACCTCGTTCACGCAATTGCAGAACTTTAGCACCGCCGTTAAATCCACTACCAATCCGGATGGCAGCCAAAAAGTCTGGTTGGCCCCGTTCACCCCTGGCTACAACGCTATGCTGGTCTACGGCACTACCACTTGCGTACCGCGCAAGGGCAAAGCCACCATGACCAAGCTATACAAGGGCAACCTGGCAAGCAACCCCGACGGCTGGGCTTTTATATCCTGGAACGAAATAGCCGAAGGCACCTACGTAACGCCGCTGACTCGCTACAACACCACTTACACTACTGATCTGAAAAAGGTTATAAAGTAGCCGGAAGAGCTTGTTGTCCTAGTCGCGCAAGAGCTTGCTGAGCCCCAGCTGTGCTTGCAACAACAGGGGTAATCTGCTAAAGTTGTGAAGTTCGTGGGCCAGTAGCTCAGCTGGCGCAGCGTAGCTGCAAAATAAGAAATGCACCTTGGTGCTCGAATCAGCTGAGCATAGTAGTACCTTGTAACAATTTATTATGGGCCAGTAGCTCAGCTGGTTAGAGCACCTGCCTCTTAAGCAGGGTGTCGAGGGTTCGAGTCCCTCCTGGCCCTCCAAGCATAAGCATCACGAGATACTACACCAGCATCATTAATTTGTAAAATACTAAATACGATGGTATAGTCTATTATTATGAAACCGCCATACACTGATGACTATAGGAGAAGGATGGATGAAACCTTCAGGAGTAATACCGTTACAGCAAATGGTCTAGATAGTGCATTCAGTAAGCTTGTAGCAGAAGTTGCTAAAGCAGAACTTACAAGTGCAAGTGCCTTAGCTTTTGAAGGCTTGACTCGTATTTTAGAAGATCGTTTTAACGACCCCGCCTTTTTAGAAATAGTAGCAGCTAACCCAGAAAATTACCCGCAAGTAGCCCAAGAGCTAGAAACCCGTGGCACTCCTGCTGATCACTAAGCTAGTACTTCTATTTTTATAAGTTTAGTTGCTATAACCATCACTATGGCCCTCCAATCCCGGATTTTTTAAACATACATCTGTTTGTGATATTTAAACCCTGTTATGATTGGCTAATGGTATTCACTGCACTTGGTATTATCAGTTCGCTTATTTTTCTTGCATGTGACACTCCTTATTTACTAGATACTATTAAAAATAGAATTAAACCTCATCGCGTCACTTGGGGTATTATCTTTTTGCTCAATGCAACAGAATTTGCCAATCAACTAGCGAGTGGAGCGCGTAATTCACTTTGGATCTTTGGTGCAGCAACGCTAATGACCGGCGCTATATTTGCTGCATCATTAAAAAATGGTGTCGGCGGCCATACAATGTTAGATATATTTTCCCTTACTTGTTGCATGATAGGCTTACTGCTATGGACGTTATTTAATTCACCGTCATTCAGTATTTTTGCCTCTATTTTCGTAGCTATCTTCGCTTTGATCCCAACATATGTAAAAGCGAGAAAGGCGCCAGAAACAGAAACTCGGATTGCTTTTCTGGGCGGATGCATTGCCTCGGCTTTGGCGGCAGTTGCAGTGGGTAAACTCGACTGGCATTTATTAATCTTGCCAATATCGGGATCAATTGAACAAGCATATATGGTTTATTTGCTTTATGTCAGGCCTGGCTTTAACCTTTCTTCTTTAAAGAAGAGTTGATATAGAACTGACGGTGGCCCTCCATGCATAAGCACTTTGAACACGAGTGCTTTTTATTTTGCTCATACTTGCAATTGTATGTGAATCCTAAATAATGATGACTATGGCATTTAATTTTGAGCACGATACAAGTCTTTGGCAGGGTAACTCTCATGTGGTCAAAGAAGCGAGTAGGATACTATGTCTTGCCAGTATCGAGTGGGGCGATGGAAATATATATCAATGCGAACGAGAAGATCCGCATGATGGTGAAGAAAGAATGCATGGTGCGAATGTCGCTGACGAATGGACAAATTGGGCAGATTCATATTTAGAGGCTAATCCTCAATACGACTCAAAATCATAGTTTAGTTGCGATAAGCATCACAATGGCCCTCCAATTCCGCTTATGCTTGCCAAAGTGAGCAATTAGGCATAACTTTACAGTATGAGCGACCCAGCTGAACGTTCCATTGAACCCTCACCAGTAAACTGGGATGACATTCGTCAACAAGCAACTAATTCAATATTTGCCGACAGACTAACTATGAACAGCGATGTACTCACCGGTATTGATACTGGAGTTCATGCCGTACTACGGCTTCTTGCAGGTAAAGTAGTATTAGTTGAAGAAGCAAATCGAGTATTAGCAGAAGAAAGAGCTGATGCGGCACATATTGCTCGAGACAGAATACGATATAGAGAAGCTCTTGAATTACTTGAATCAGGCAAAGGTGATCCTTTGCCCAAAAGCCGTGGCGAATTAATGATACGACATGGCTGGATTCATGAAGTGGTGGACAAAGCCCTTAGTCCAGAACCACAAACTTAGTTGCGATAAGCATCACTGTGGCCCTCCAGTATTGCAATATATTTTAAAAAATGATATAATATTTCAAAGTTAACGTTTCGGAGTATTATTAATGGTTTCATTTCCGACTGGTTTTACAGAACGTGCAGTAACTATTGAAGGTAATATTGGACAGCGTGGTGATGCTGCGCTAGTACGTCTGCAAGAAAAAGGCTTTACAGTTGTAACGGGTTTAACAGAGTATTTTGCTGGAGCAGTTGGTGTGATGGGCTATCAGGGCCATATTCGTGAATATTGCCCAAAAGACTCTACTGAATCGCGCTTTGGCACCTTGCAGTCTACAGAAAAATGGTTACAAAAAGGCGGCGGTCGAGGTATGTTTTTGTTACTTAGAGGTGAGGGAAATAATACTCAATTGGAAGGCTATGGCTGGACAGGAGTTGAACCTTGTGAAGAATTACCAGACCATCCAATAACGTCAGCCTACAGAGTTGGTGAACGAGGCAAAGGACAAGGACTTGGCAAGGATTTTGTACAAGTAGTCGTGTCAGGGACCAACACGCTTTATGCTCCTGGTGAAGGCGTTGGACTGGAAACCTGGAGAAGCAACCATGCCGCTAATCTGTACCCTAGAGTCGGGTTTGTACCTCTGTCAGAGGCCGCAGAAGATGAATTACGTCCTTCTCTTCAACAAGATGCTGTTGACGGGAAAGTTTTAGACCGCAGATTATATATGGGTTACCCGAGCGACCTCCTAGGTTAGCTGCGATAAGCATCACCGTGGCCCTCCAGGCATAAGTATTATGAATGTCCGGTAATAAGTGAATTTTATTCGTGCTACACTCAAGGCATGGAAGATAAAACAGTAAAAAGATTGACGCAAGCATCATATATTTGCTGGGCTATAGGTATCACTGCAGCAGTTTATCTAGCCGTTGATACGAGGAAAAATAACATTCTTACGGGCTTCTCTATTACTCTCATCATTCTTGGAATAATTTTGACGATTGTGCGAGATAAAAATAAGTTGCGATAGACACCACGACGGCCCTTCAATGCAGTCATTGCTACTTACGTTTTAGTGAATCATTCACCTTTTTACCTGGACCATTTGAGAAGTACCAAATAGCCGGACCAAACATAATAGCTGGAACCGCTAATATAATAATCCCTTCGGCGATATACATCATAGTGCCTGCAAAAACTCCCTTGCTGTATGGATCACTGAAATTTGGGTCCAGATGCGTATAGTACAAGGCTAGGCCTAAGCCAAGCCCCACAATGCCGAATAATAATACGAGCAAATTTATAACTGCTCGCGAACGTCGTAAATATCTACTTGCAAGTTTCCAGGTAGCCCCCTTACGGTACTCAAGCTTTTGTGGTTCGGCAGAATCTTTATGCCAACTTTTTGCCCGATGATTAATTTCTGCGAGCAAGGCTTCTGCTGCCGTAATTAAAGAAGACTCTGCCTCTTCGTTATAAACTTTATTTAGAGAAATTATGCGTAGGTGTTCGTCGTGCAACTCTACATCAAAGCGCTGCGAAGACGTGATAAGGGTCTCCATTACATTTGGCGATAAAATACTAAGTACAATCATGGCACTATCTTTGGGTACAAATAGTTGGAAGTATGTATTAAAATCTCCCTCTAACGCTAGCTTTTGACTGTGCTCAAATAAGACATTTGGACCTCGTCGTTTGCTATCTTTATGGCTATCTAAATAAAAGTTGGCTAAAGGACGAGGCAAGGTAATATCGATGCCGTTGAAACTCCAGTCTTCAGCTTTCAAATAGTCCCCGAGTGCGTAGGGATACATATTGTTCGATTGTTTCAGCACCCCGACCTTTGTTTTTCGACGATTGCGATAAGCAATAAAGGTCGACACAACAATAAAAATGTAAAAAAGAGCTATCTCCATACAAAATATATTAGATTACCGTTTCAAATACTACTAATCCGCGTTGCGATAAGCATTACCGTGGCCCTCCAATTCCGCTTATGTTTTGACTCCTCATGCTGAGGAAATTTTGTTTGGTATGATAATGACATGAAGAAAAGAAGTGCTCCGATTGGTGCGAGCCTTGTGGTGTTGTCGTCGGTATTCTATGCAAGTTATGGTATATGGACAAAGCTCATGGGCAACTTTTTTGGTGGGTACATGGCATCGGCCTTACGAAGTGTTTTGGTTTTGATAATCCTCGTGCCTATTACTTTTCTGGTACGAAAGTTTGAACCGCTGAGGCTCAGAAATAATTGGCACTATATCCTAGGTATGATATTTGCATCACTCTTTATCTGGGGTCCACTATATTATGCGATTCTGCATGCAGGTGTTGGTCTGGCTCTTACAGTTGCTTACGCTAGTATCGTTATTGGCACATTTTTCTTTGGATGGTTACTAGCTAACGAACGACTCACTAAAGATAAATGGATTTCAGCTTGCTTAGGACTAATTGGTCTAGGGTTGATTTTCTCGCCTAGCACCTCGCACGTAGCATGGCTTGCTTTGGGTGCGGCAGCATTGAGTGGGGTAGGTTCAGCAGCAAACACTGTGATAACAAAGAAAATTCCATATAATGCCAGCCAGACAACTGTAGTCATGTGGGTTGCGTCTGTTATAGGCAATGCCATTATGGTCGTTGTATTACGAGAAGCGATACCACAAATTGGTTTTCACAAGCAGTGGCTATACTTAGTAGTCTTTGCAATTGCGTCCGCTATCGCCACATGGACACTCATTAAAGGAATTAAGCTTATTGAGGCAGGTGCGGCTGGTATTCTGGGACTACTCGAAATTGTTTTTGGGGTTGGATTTGGGATGATATTTTTCCATGAACGACCAGCTGCTATCGCACTAGTTGGTGCGCTACTTATAATTGCTGCCTCGTCTATACCATATATAAAAGATTTCAATGCTGATATCGGAACGCTTTAATATTAGTTGATATAGCAATGACTGTGGCCCTCCAAGCATAAGCACAATAGACCAAAGCTTTTGTATAATATAGATTATGGCTATGGCTAAACAACCAAAATATTGGTTTTCATCTAATTGGTACCCGCGGATCGGCCGACCACCGATAAGCTGGGAAGGATGGGTAATGTTTTTGTTCTTCTTTTTAATAATTATCTTGTCGATAATTATATTATTTGGTTACACCTCATCTTTGTCTGCCAAAACCAGCCTGATAATTTTTGCTATGATTTGCCTGATTGATGTAACCGGGTATGAAATCATCAGTAAGTTAAAAGCAGCACCAAAGCCAAAAGACAAGTGGCCTAAAAAGAAATATTAAGAACACCATTAGTTTTAAGTGTGATTTGTAGTCTAGTTGCGATAAGCATCACCATGACCCTCCAATACAGATAACTTTATTCGGGTCTTTCATCAAGGACGTAACTTTTTTGGATACTGGCTACAAATTCTTTGCGTTTAGTGGGATCCGCTGTAGTTAGTTCGCCCAATAACTTTTCAATACTTTCAGTATTAGGATTGGTCCCGTTCAGTGCTGCGCCGAGTTCTTCATGAGCTTTTAGCGTGCGTAGTCCCTTAGCTAACAAGTTAACTTCCGCAGTATCACCGTGCAAAAAAATCTCGTGGCCTACTGCTGTACCCCAGTCACTTGAATGTCCAGATTCAGCTGCATCAAATACCGCCCTTTGGCCATAGTCATTATGGCCTGTAAACAAATCTTTTCTTTCCATACTTAACTCCTCTTTAGATAAATTATGCAGATGACTCTGTATTGTGCAAGCGCTAGCAGATTGAAATTTAGTTGCGATAAGCATACCAAGGTCTCCAGTCTATTGATTATTATAACTATTGATGCTATAATATAGATCAATTATATATCGTGGAGCATTATGAGAGAGCAAGGCCCTAATCCTGAAGTTCAAAGAGAGCAAATTGCTGCGGACATCCGCTTACTATTTAGTCCCATATCTACTGGTGAATCAGCCGATGACTATAACCAACGCCTGGCAGATCGTGAACAAGCATCCAGTAACTTGGCGCAACAACTTGCAGACCCACATTCTGGAGTCTTTACAGCTGATACAATTGTTAGTTTAAACGAAACATTAGAGGACATACCTGACCACGCAGTCTCTGTCTACTGGGGTATTGTGAAGAAAGCCCAAGAGACAACTGCCTCTATGGTTCCGATAACAATGCTGGCGCTTGTTCAGGAGTTGGCGCAGGATGAAGGAGAAACAGACATAGCCTTTGAAGCTATGATGTTAGCGTCTGAGGTGGGTGATGTAGCTGTATCTGATAGGGCAGACGTTGTCGAAGGTGAATTGGATGATTCAGTCCTCCAAGAGCTTACAGCAGCAACACAACGAACCCTGGCGGAACTCCGTGAGCGCAATGCATCTTTGCTTAGTGATCTGAAGACTGGAAAAGTACGACTACTTGACATGGTTACTGACCAAAATGCTCAGACAGATAAAGCACGGCTAGCAAACAGAAGTGGTAGGCCAATGGACTTACTAGCCGACATAAACCATGGACGCTTTTTAAGCCCTGAGGGTTTGGAGCTGGCAAAGGCACAACACGATGCAGAAAGATTAAAGATGCGCTTGGGAAGACCCATAGACCTACTCTCTGATATAAACAATGGCCGGTTTACAACTGCAGAAGGATATGCAGCTGCGACAATTCGGCATGACAGTGAAAGATTACGAATACGTAGCGGAAGACCGGTAGAATTGTTGCAAGACGTATTGGCCGGTAGATTCAAGACTGCAGAAGGACTTATTATTGCTAAGCAGCAGCAAGATACGGATCGACTGGCAATGCGTAGAGGGCGTCCAGCGGAGCTTAAGGGTGATTTGACGGCAAATCGCTTTTTGACCCAACGAGGAATTATGCTGGCAAAGCAGATTCTTAATAATAACGCTTAGCATAGCTATCATTTTGGTAGCCATAATCATCACAATGGCCCTCCAATCCCAGTCATGGTTGCAATCATATATGCATAGCCAGATAATAGATATATGCCGAAAATGTATGAACCACGAGTAGAATTAGAGCCTGGACGAGTGGCCAGTGTTGACTATTTGGACAATGAAAAAGTTATAACATGGCCAACTAATCTCGATGAAAAAGCAATCATTAAAAAACTTGTAGATATATTGGCAGCGGATACAGCAAGAGCTACATGGCGGCAACAAGTCGTAGCCAATATGAGCGTGTTGAGCGTTCAAGAGTTCATGGGTAGTGAAGAGGCCTTTCTACACGATAATTCAGGCATACTGAGATTTAATACTGGTGAAAGTCAAAGTGGTTTTAGTGTGACGGCTGTAATAACTGGTGGGGCTACGGAGCTACAGGGCATTTTTGGCAGAGGTTCAGATGTTCTATCCAGTAGCATCATTGAAGGCACCATAATCGATAGTGGCAGGGACAGAGTTCAGGAAATTATTGGTTTGGGTAGGGTAAGCTAGCCTGCTTTTGAACTATTTCAGCTAATTTAGTTGCAATAAGCATCACTATGGCCCTCCAATTCCGCTTATGCTTAAAAGATAGAAGCTTCCTCCATTTTTGAGTATACTTTTGACATGAATGCAACGAATCTTCGGTTAGCAAAAAACGTATTGTGGGGCTTAGCTTCAATATCAATGTTCTTGTTAATACTCGGTAACAAGAGGAATAATCTTCTGAATGCTGCCACGTTCCTGTTCATACTTTTAGGGATACTTTTCTCTTACCTACAAGATAAAAAAACTTAGTCAATTTGTGTACCTAAACTTTTTTGCTGAATTATAGTTGCGAAAAGCGATACGATGGCCCCCCAAACATGATTAATACATTCTCTATTTTGTATTGGTTGTAAATTTGCTCGTTGACACTTATGCTTAAAGCATCAATGCATAAGTTATCCAATAATGAATCAGGCTTCTCTGTTATTGAAGCCATTCTTCTCCTTATTATTGTCATAGCTATTGCTGGCGTTGGCTACTATGTCTACAAGGCCAAGAAGAATACTACTGCAACGTACAATACGACAGCCAGTAGTTCAGCAGTTGCACAGACCAGCCAAGGACAATATTGTTCAGCGTATGGTGGAATCTGCTTTAGCTATCCACCGAACTGGAAAGTAAGTCCAATTGTTGACACTCTCAATCCACCTAATCCTCATCCTGGTGTTAACCTTGCTAGCTCGGTAAGCTCAGGTAATACAGTGATATCGCCTACCTGGTCGACAATTGGGCCTTTGCCTGCCGGCGCGGTAAGGGAATGCAATACAGCAATATGTAATGACTTCATTCTGGAACTATCCCAAACGCCATTAAAAAACATGCCTGACATAATAGACGTCCAGGCTGTATTTGAAAATAAATGTGCTAATTGTGGCAAAGGAATCTTTAATCCTCAGGAATTTCTAGTTTCTAGGGAAAACCTTGCTAGCTATGGGTTTAAAGTAAATACTGAAGTCCAATTGGCAATTGCACCGTTTCAGCCCACCTTTACCATTACCAAAAGTGACGGCAGTGCCATTAAAGAAGCTTTTGAAGTTTCTGAGTATACCGCCCTTGCCAAAGACGAGAAGTATGATTCGCTTGCTGCCGCACCAAGCTGGTTTCAGCTTCCTCAGGTTGTAGAGGCGCATCAAATTTTACTCAGTCTTAAACGGAACTAGACTAGTTGATATAGCTTTCACTGTGGCCCTCCAAGATTGACGTATACTCTCTGTTATTGTATTCTATACTTTATGTCTGAATCATTTTCGGATACAAGAGAACCTTCTACACCTCAGCAAGCTCAGCAAATAGTTGATTTGGTGGAAATTCTTGAAGATCGCGACGCAGACGATGAGCATAATCGCTGGTTTAAAGTAACTGTTGAGGAGCTGCCAGAATTATTAGAATCTAAATTTCCTCCTGGGGTAGTTGCTGGTAATAGTCGATCACCGCTTACCTTTAATATCTATGACTCTGAAGCTGATGCACATGAGAAATTAAAGCAAGTAGCAAAACCTACTGAGTGGCGCTGGGCAGATAGTCAAAAATCTGAAGATGTTAGTAGTTGTTTCTATGATGTGAGGGCCGAACATGATTTGTACAGAGAAGACCCTGATCTCTGGCCTTTCTTGGAATATCAACAAGTAGCTGGCGTGATTCTTACGCAACACAAGTTGTTCAATAATTTACCGGTCGAGTTAACGACGCAAATAGAATACTCAGTATGGCAAGCAAAAGATGGAGCCATGTTTATTCATCGTGGAGTACATCCGGAAGTCAATATGACTGTAGAAGGCAGGCTTATGTGGGAGGAAGGCTATAGACAGCATGGCTTAGATATAGAAATTGAACACATGGAAAAAGGTGAGGACTCTCGGCTGGCGAAGCTGGCGAAATTTATGCAGTTTATGAAAGAATATCGAATGGGAGAGCGGTCTCAGGATGAAGCATCAACCGAAGATGGGGATACTCAAGAGGCTGAACTTGATCGGCAAGCTTTTCTGGAGAGGCAAAATCACATGCTAGAGGTACGATCAATGGGCGAAGGGGTAGTTGATATAAGTGAAGCATTGTCGCTTATTGGTTTATTAGAGAAACTTAAGAAGGTGGCCTAGTTGCCATAACCATTACCGTGCCCCTCCAATTCCGCCTATGCTTAAACTCCTCTGTTATGAGGAGTTTTTTGTTATACTCAGACCATGACAATGCTTAGACAATGGAATGGAGAATCGCTAGAACCAATTACTCATATTATTAAGCAATTTGACCTAACTGCAAATAGGATTAACTTACTAAAATATGAGAGCTTAAGCCCTGACAGTTGTATATGGGTTTTCGGCCTTGATGATAAAAGATTTTGCCTCTACGCAGAGGATTATGTTCCTTCATTGCAACACGTGCTAGATGCTATGGCTACGCATGGTGTCATTAATGATGAAGATGAGGACTACAAACTTTTACAAGTAAAGAAACTGGGCGATTGGGATAAGAGTACGCCAGTATCAACCGCTACAGTGTACAAGCCACCAGCAGACCCAAAAAAGTTTATGGAATTTGCCACAACATCAGGACATGATTTTGTTTTTCTTGGAGAGAGTACGAAAAACAAGTTGCGATAAGCATCACGGTGGCCCTCCAAACAGTTCATGCTTAATCCTTTTGTGACTTGCTATATAACCAGCGATTCAGCAGATATAGTGCAGTGATACTTTGACCATCGTCTAGCTCACCTTCATGAATCATACTATCTATTTCTTCTAAGCTTACGAACTTAGCATCTATTATTAATTCGTCCGACGCTTCTTTATCACCATTGAATGACAAATCCTGGGCTAAATAAGTTGCCATTCTCTCGGTCATTAGACCATTAGAAACATTAGTAAATCCGAGTTTAGTCCACTGCTTGGCAGTTATTCCCGTTTCTTCTTCAAGTTCTCTCTTAGATGCTTTTAGTAAATCTTCGTTATCTCCGCCGCCGCCAGGCAATTCCCATTTCCAAGCTTGTGCTGGGTATCTAAAGTTTTTAGTAATATATACTTCATCTTTAGAATTAAGGACCACGATAATTACAGAATCATTAGACTCCACGACCCCATATATTCCTTTTGCTCCTTGTGGCGTTATGACACTATCTTCTCTAATTTTCATCCATTTGTTTTGATAAACAACTTTAGATGAAAGCAATTTCCAAGGGTTTGTTTCCTCCATAGTTTAATAATAACAGGAGGACTTAACTTTAGTTGAGACAACAATCACCTTGGCTCTTCAAGCATAAGTGTGATGAAAGACATCTCCAGAATTCTTTTTTATTTGATATACTTCGGCTATGTTCGGTATCAAAAAAATACCTCACCTGTTATTCATTATTGGCATAATCCTTGTTGGTTTTTATGGATTAATACTTTCGGTTTTAGCAGTTTTTATACAAATGTTTATCATACTTAGCTATTGGAAAAATAATCCAGCCCTAAAACAAACAAAAAAGTTTATTTTAGGTGTCTCACTCTTTGCACTAGCTTTAATACTTTTCAGCATTGGCATAATCCAGTTTAAGAATTATTTTGGTGGCATTAGTTTAATTACGTGGCTAGTAATAGGAGCTGTGCCTTTTGCAATTTCCAGCATTATTTTATTAACAATACCTACCGCTCTAAAAACTCATCAATAGATAATGAACTTTGACGATTAGTAGTTGCGATTAACGTCACTATGGCCCTCCAACCCGTCGGTGCTTGTAATTCATAATCAAAAACCATACGATAAATATATGAATGAAGGTTTTAAAATTGAAGCTGGGCCGGATGGGGAAATAACGATGCCAGGTGAGCTAGTACCCCATGGCGAGCAATTATTTGCTCCTTTGTCGCCCGAAGAAGAAGCTAAGTTTGATGCTGAATCCAAAGCTGTTACTGAAGCTAGCCGACCACAACACGGTGATTCTGATCTGAGATTTGGTCAGTAATACTGGCTGCGATGAGCATCACGGTGGCCCTCCAATTCCGCTTATGCTTGCACACAGACCCAGTTAGTCTAAACTCAGTAGATATGACATCCACAACTGAAGCAGTAGTACGAGTAGATCTGGGTAATGATGTATCTCAAGAATCTGTCGATGTTCAATTTGCGTTAAGTGGTCTAGCCTACATAGCAGCAGGCCTCATTGCGATTGGTGAAACAGGCATTATCACTGAAGACAAATCTCAACAAATGGCAGGCTGGGAGTCCTTTGCGGCGGTAGCAAATGCAACACTTAGCGATCACACTAAATCTCGACGACTTGAGAGCCAATGTCCTGGCATGGAAGAATTAGTCGATGCCACTGACCGTGCGCAGCTTTCTGATGCATTCGAGTACTACCTAAACCGATTAGTAGACCCAATGTTTAGTCTCGTGCAAGTGCCAGATGATCCTCATCATTACACCTTTACTATGATGGGCTGGTAAGTTGCATTTGAGCATCACGATGGCTCTCCAAGCATAAGAACCTTACACTCTATTCGCTCTTTACTTTTGAGGCTTGAACCAGCGCTCCCATTTACCATCTGCCATGTCAAAACGCTCTTCTAATTCTTGGAAACGAAGGTGCTGGGTATCGCCACATTCAAACTCACGTGGGTAGGCCTTAGAGTGGTAGTAAGCAAGCTGCACGGCCACAGCCATATATTGGTGCCATTCCCTAAGCTCAGGTGGGGCCAAGATTGGAGTCTTGGAATCGTACTTGTCAAAATCGTCTTCGGTTATACGATCCTTGTATTTATCCCATATACCGGTGCCGGGAAACGGCATTAAAAAGTTAGCGCAGACCTGGGCTGGACGAATACTTACAAAAGCATCGTACAAAGCTTGGTAGTTCTGGGCTGCCTCCTCTTTAGTTTTACCGTCGTCGTTTACTATAAAACTCAGCGTAATATTAATACCGTACTCATGGCATAGACGAGTGGCCTCAGCTAAACCTAGATTCTTTCGGTAGTTAACCCCAACATCTTCTAATCCGAAGCAAAGACTATGCCAGTTATTTTCAGCCAGTAATCTGGTTTTATCTTCAGTCATAGCGTGGCCAGTGCCGAAGGAATATAGAATCGAGAAATCGGCATCGCCATAGAGTGGCACGACGTCTTTAAACTTAGGATGGGTCGCAAAGCTCTCGTCACGGATAAAGACTACTTCCACTTCTCGTTCTTTCAAGTCTTCAATATCTTCCTGAACCACATCAAGAGGCGAGGCATGGAGTCGGCGACCGGACAGTTTTGGCGTACTACAAAAATCACAATCATAGGGGCAACCCACGCTCGAGTTGGATGACCCTGTTTTCATACCGGGACGCACATCGGGAAAAACCTGGTGCATTTTATCCATATCCACTAGGTCGCGGCGCATCTTACGAGGAGCAAAAGGCCGGGTGTGAATACCTTCTTCTGGAGCTTCAATAATTGATTCCACATCTCCACATAAACCAGGCACCACTTTATGGGCATATGGCAATGTTGCTTCCGGCTCAGCAGTAGGATGATAGCCACCAGCAATCACTTTATCGCGCCCGACTTTCTGGGAAAATTCTTTAAACTGTTTCCAGCCCCGAGTATAGATTGAGCAAAGGTATAGGTCTATGTCTTCCTGAGAAACATTTCTTTCAAGAAACTCAACTTCAATGCCTGGTAAATCTGGTGCCATATATAAGACAGATGGTTCAAGCCGTTGGCCATGGACAGACAGCTCATCAGTGTGAGTATCTACAAACTCTGGGAATACCATTAAGCCCACTTTTTCTGCCATAGCAAAAACTCCTAAATCGTTATATAATTATACACCAATCAAGAGGTGTTATCAGTTGGAAAAAATACTTATTGGCCGGAATGGTTTTTTATCTCAAGCCATGCAACGCGCAGATGGCGACTTAATAGTCGTGGGCAGTGCTGACTTTGATCTACTGAATGATGAGCCAAAAGCACTTGAATCAATAGACGGTGCTGATATTTTATTTGATACTGCCGACTTCTATCCCGGAGTGAAGGTAACCAGTGAAAATCCTGTGGAGGTTTACGAAAAGAATGTCCAAATGTACGAGACTCTCTTCGCTTTAGCTAGAGCTAACAACATAGGCAAGGTAGTAACAATTGGCACGACAGGTTGTTATCCCATAACGGACGAATTATTAAGAGAAGATCTGTTCAATGGCGATGCCAGCAAGCTTAATCAGAAGCTAGTCAGTTATGCTTTGTCACGATTTACGCTTCTAGATATTGCAGCACTATATCGTGGCAACTTTGGAATTGAGCACTCTCACTTAGTTCTGCCTAACTTCTATGGTCCTGGTGATAGATATGAAATGGGCCGTTCTCACTTACTGGCTTCGTGGGTTAGAGATTTTCAGACCGCCAAAGAGACCGGGCAGGATGAAATCGAGCTATGGGGACCGCCTACGCAGCGCAGAGAGTTTATTTATATTGATGATGCTGCGCGTTACACTTTGGCTTTGGGGCAGATGACCCTGGCAGAAGAAGTTATCAATGTTGGTACTGGAACTACACCCACCTATAAAGAAATGGCCGATACTATACTAAAAGTTCTCGGCTTTGACGGTAAGCTAAAGTGGGATTTAGATAAACCAGTTGCAAGGAATCAGGAAGTTATGGATACCTCAGTAATGCAAAGGTATGCCGTAGATCTCCCAGCTCCTACAGATTTTCAACAAGGTGTAAAATTAACCGTGGAGGACTATTTGAATGACAGAGCAAGCTAGTAATCACGAAACACAAAGTAATACAGTTGGCCTAGTACTTGGACGCTTCCAGCCACTACACCCGGGCCACTTGGAGCTTATTCGGTCCGCTATGGATGAGTGTGATGAAGTAGTCGTATGCATTGGTTCAGCACAACTAGCCGAACCGTTTACCATAGATGAGAGACACGATTACCTTAATCGTCAATTAGAAGTACTTCACCCCGATAAGAAATGGCGAGTAGTTGATTTAGTCGACCCTGAACCTATGGACATTTGGCCAGAGTACGTTAAAGAAAAGTGCGGTATTGAAGGCGAAGAACATAGGTTTTATCGTGCTGACAAATTATCTGAAGTTTATGAGGACAGACTTAAGAAACTTGGCTTTGCCCTAGCTTATATCACCCGTTCTCCATTTTATTTCTGGTTTTCAGATGGCCTGCATCGCCGAGTAAGCTCAGCAACAGAAATAAAAGCAATCTACGAAGAGCTGGGTCAACCCATACCTCGATCATTTGTTCAAGCTAAAGAATCTGAGAATAAATAGTAACACTATCTTAATCGTATATTATTGAGTGGAGTGGAGTTATACACTTAAGTTGGGCCAGTTGATACAACCAACACTATGGCCCTCCAATCCGGTTATGCTTAAATCGTTTTGCTATACTGAAGTTAACCTATGAATTCCGTAGAAAAAGTTAAGTACCTCATTGAGAATAATGTCTTTATGGTAATTGCCACTGCAGATAGTACCGGCAAGCCATGGATCTCTCCTGTGGGCTTTACGTATGATGACAGCTACAACCTATATTGGGTTTCATATAAAGAAGCTCTTCATTCAAAGAATATTATCTCCAGGCCGGAAGTAGCCATTACCATATTTGGTCAGATGCCTGACAAGTCATATGACGGTGTTTATATTGACGCGACTGCCACTGAACTTGATAACGAAGCTGAAATTCAAATCGCAATAGATGAGTTTGCTAAGCGCTCCCAGGACTCAAAGTTTACAGTTGAATCAATTGCAGATGTTACCGACAATGCAGCCTGGAGAATGTATAAAGCAGTGTCTGTGCACATCTCAAAACGGGCCGACGATACTATTAATGGTCAAGCAATAACAATACGCGAGCCAGTTGAATTCTGAATCCCAGTAGCAACAGCGTCTACCGTGGCCCTCCAATACTGCTTATGCTTGCGTTGAGCAACATAACGCAGTACTTTATGTTCAACATCCACTAACGGGAGGCAGTTGTGATTGAGGCATTTAGAAAGTTACGTCCCGTCCTTGGCCTGACCTTAGCATTGGGTTTGGGAGCAACTGCTTGTGGTGATAGTCCACAAGACGTCACTAAAAGCGACAAAGCTATCATCACTTCCATCGCAGCAAGGAACGGATTGGCTGTTAACCCTGAAGGTTGGGACACAAGCGCCGTCAATCCAAATACCGTTGCTCTAGCAATTAACCTTGGCGCTTGCACCCTTCAAGGTTATGCTATTGCAGATATAGACAATAATAACAACGTGACAGATATTGAAAATTTTGGCTTTAACCGCACTGATGCTTTTGGGCATGAGGTTGCATTCAATTTCAATAGTTTGCAAGATTTGAAAGCTAATCTGCTAGGGCCTAACCCATGTCGTACACTGGCTGCCAATCGTAATGGTTAAGCCGTTAGTCGTTGCGTTTGAGCATCACCGTGGCCTCTAATCCCACTTATACAAAAAACAACTTTCGGCCATTTTTGTTATGATAATCCTATGAACACTTTGCCACCCCCATTTGATAGCTTTCGTCTAGAAAAGAGACCCGGAGAATATAAAGATTTCCAAATTGAAGATGGCGATCCATATCCACTGAAAGGTGTTACTTTTCCCACAAACTATGGTGATATTGCAGGATATACAGGCGAAGATAATCATCCTCTCGATCTGTTTATTGGTACAGGCGAATTGTTAGGCTACATTATAATGTATCGTCCAGACATCGAAGGTGACTTAGAGCATAAATTTTATTTGAATCTCACCGAGGACGAAGAAACTTCAGTACTAAAAGAATTTGAGCCAGTTCTACGAGGCCATGGGCGATTTAAGTCATTGGATGAACTTCAAAAAGCTATCGAACCATTCAAAGATAAAAGCTGAATCGTAGTTGCGTTTTTAGCATCACGATGGCCCTCCAATCTGGTTATGCTTGTAATATGGAGTCGTTAACACTATTGTAAAGCTATGACTGAACAAACCAATCAAGCTGGGCAAGCGCCTATGGGTTTTGAAACCTTTTTGGCGAGTGCACTAACGCAAGGCTTTGAATCTAATGATAGAGCGATGAGACAGTGGGCCGACCATACGGCGCGCGAACTTGGCAAAGGCCTGTTATTTCTTTTTGCAAATCGCGAGGATTTAGCAGTTGATGTTCGTCAAACTCTTCCATCTGCCATGCATACATTTTTTGAAAGATTGCCACGCTGGGTCAAATTTGATGACCTGCCATATTTTGCAGAAGAACTTCAGGAACTTCCCGCAGAAACGCGCGATATTGTTGAAGCACACATACATTACGTAGATTTAACTAATATAAATGCACTGCCACCAGGCACAACTCCTGGATATTCACCAGCAGAAGCTTGGCAGAGCGCATTAAGCGTATTAGAAACAGACACCTAAACTATCTTATAGTTGCGTTTTTAGCATCACGGTGGCCCTCCAATATCCTTGTGCTTTTGTAATTTTAACCACTAAGTTCATCTGGTATAGTTTAGCCTATGAAACGATTGAATAATGCCAGACTGCTAGTAGCATTATTAGGTGTCATCGTAGTACTGGGAGGACTCGGCGTTCGAGCACTAGTTAGGAGTAGGGCGAAACTCACTCTTACTAGTTATGAAACTACCAATGGTTTGATATATGAATGCTCCAGACCCATAAAAGCCAAACCTGGAACGGTAGCCCACGGGCATCGCCAAGGACCAATACCTTATAATCAATCTGATGCTGATAAATATTGTCACAACATTGGCATAGAGTAATTTAAGACAAATGTAATTGAGTCACTCTCGCTGTATTGAGCACATTGAGTTGCGATAACACTGACCATGGCCCCCCCATACTGCTCATGCTTGCATCAAATGTAATAGGGGTACAATATATCTAGAGAAGATGATAGGAGGTATTTATGTCAGAGAATCCAGCAAGCGCATTGCGAAAGACTACAAGTGAGTCTCGAGCTAGCAGCGTGACTCGTGCGGCAGAGGCAGAGGAATGGGACCGACGAGAAAAAGCGAACGAGAGAAAGCGCCAATCAAGGGCCGCCAATCGATTTGCCGATGAACAGCTTGAGGTCACGATCGAAAGTCTTACAGGGGAAATGCAAGCTATCGCTGAGTACGAAGGTGATTCTGTTACGAAAGAGTGGACAGCTTACAGCAAACGATATGGCATGGTTGATCAACAAGAACGAGCTAACCACAGGACGCTCAGAAGAAAGGTGGCTGAACACTTCACAGGCCTGAACTTTGCTGTTGAGCTTTTTGAACACACCGCAAGAGAGCAGGACCCGCGTATACCGCTAAGTGATGGATATAGTCCGGAGCACCCACCAATGCGTGATATTGGGCTGGTGACGGGGATCGCTATATCATGGGCTGATCAAGAGTAAACTCGGCGAGCTCGATAGTGTTTTGATCCCTTATCGAAATTTTGTAAACAAGTAGTTTTATCTTATACTCCAGACAATATGAAAAGGCCTATTACAGTTGTCATGGCTTCCTCTCTTGCTGTTTGCTATTCGGTCGTATTAGTAGGTGTCGCCATAGCTCTAATGTACGATTACTTAGGTTCACACGGTCATATTGGTAGTGAGCACCTAGTGGGCACAGCAGCGCAAGGGCTCAAATTTACAGTTGGCATGCTCCTCGTTGGCAGCGTTCTGTTGGCTGCCGGAAGCTACAGATTACTGGTTAAGCGTAGGCAAGTACTCCTCATAGCACCGCTTAGTATTTTATTTGTGATTGGTTGCATTGGCGAGACTGCTGATGCTTTAGGGACAGCGTCTTTATCCAGTAATCTTATTGGGGCTGGGATTCTCATCCTGATAGTGCTTCCTGTTGGTCTTCTACTCACAACCAGTGGCAGATTATGGACAAAACAATAACTTAAAAGTAGTCCCAAAAAGCAAGAAAAACAGATTATACATCCATTTTTTATTGGCTGGCTAATGGTGTTGTGTTGGGGTTATTTATATCATGGGACTTTACTTAGGCTTGATTCTTCTTGTAACAATCCGCGACATACACAACTTCTTTCTATAAAGCGTACGTTGGGATAACCATCACCGTGTCTCTCCAATCCAGTTATGCTTGCATGTCGAATAATATCGTCACATAATGCTTTCTAACTAAGGAGGGGTTATGTCTAGCAGCGAAGAACTTTTCAGAACGGTGGGTGAGTTAGTGGGAATGCGAAAAGATATTGTTGAGCCTAGTTTGATTGAACTCCGAGAAGGTTATTTAGCCAATCCAAGGCAGAGAATTGAAAAAGTTACAGCCGCCCACCCGAATACTCCAAGCGTGACCAGCGTCAGCGGTAATTCGGCAATCTTCGTCAATGAGCGAGGCAGAATAAAACAAAAACAAGTGTTTGGCACCGGTACCGCACACTTCCTACGTCCGATCGATCATAGAAATCCATGGATTGCCATATATCCATATGGCATCGAAAATGTTACCTCTTCGGGATCACCTATTTTTCATGACCCGGACACTAACAGAATGAGAGCTATTGCCCTGGAATATCCGCAAAGGAATCGCTCACTACAGTGGCTACAGTACCCTGTTGAACCATTATTTAATGTTGATGAGGATGGAACTGTTCTTGCACGGTTTTCTGACCAACCGACACCTGCTGAACTCCAATTATTTTACGATATTCTTGAGCAATTCGAAGCTGCCATTGTAACCTAGTTGCGTTTGAGCATCACTGGGGCTGTCCAAAGCATAAGCACTTTCACATTTCTGGTATTATAGAATTGATATGCCAAACAAAAAACTTGTAGATACCATACTTGGTCTACTCGTAGTGCAGTTTATCCTAGGCATGCTGGCTAATCTTTACGCGACCCTTCCGGAGCAAAAGGTTTATGAAGTTTTTCACCAACTTGGTTTTATTACTCTGCACGCCGTAAATGGCACGCTGCTGCTGGTACTAGGGATAATACTTCTGGTCAAATCACGTAAAACTCGTGCCTTTAAACCGGCTACAGGTGGCCTTGGAAATATGGTTCTGGCATATATATTTGGCGAACTGTTTGTCTTTACCCAGCGCGACATTTATTCATTGTTGATGGCCCTAACGTTCATTGGCGCCTTACTTTCATATGCTCGGCTTGCTTTTTCAAATCAAGCTAGATAAAGAGTAGATCCCTTAGCAGCCACAGCCAATACAACGACCTTCAAGCCTGATTATGATTAAGGTTTTCCAATGAAAATGAGCTAGCAATAAGAAGCTCGCTGACTATGATTCTCTATCCTGGGGCATGTCTAAGAGATCCTAGTTACTCATCAATTTCAGAACTATAGTCAATTGGGTGCAGCCCTGTAGCTCCACGCTGCATTTCCTTATAGAGTAATTCTCTGTCGTCATCTGTGGGTTGAGATAAACCAAGCTTATCGTCTACTCTACTGGGAAACACTATCCTTGCCATTTCCCGGAATGAGCCAGATATTACCATATTGCGATAAATGTCTATACAGCCAATATCATCGATATCCATTTTGAATGTTACCACTTCGATGCCGGTCTCGCCTGGATGATGGAGTAGCCTTAAGATAGTGGGCTTAAGGGTCAGCGGGGAAGTGCCATTGCGCAACCCTTGGTCAATCAAATGTGCTGCGCCACCTTCTTCTGTCTGCCACTGCGCATAAGCCGTTCCAAAGGTAAAACGACCGAGTCGTTTTCGTCGTCCCATCCAATGTGACTCAACAAGAGCTGCATCCCGATAGACACGCAGATGCTCTAAGTATTGATTGCCATGCAAGCTGAAAGGTAAACTCATTACACTCCTAATGCCTCCAATATTTTCATGTAGACATAAAAGAAGCAAGCACAGGCACTATATGAGAAACCTAAGAATCAAGTGTAGTAGGTTTATATGCATGAAATTGATTAGTTAGGCTGCGCTAGACTTTAAGATCACATTAGGTTCTCCAGCTTCGATAATAGTAACTGGATCGCCGACCCTTACGAGGTACCTAAGTCCTGGGATAAATTTATGATTTAGACTTTGGGCAAAGAATGGTTCTGCTTTGCTAGAAGTATCTTCCCCGAGTGCCCAACCCATTCTTGATCGCAAAATTTTAGTAGCTAACCTTTGGGAGTCATCGCCAGTAGTTTGATTAAAGTTAGGTACTGGACAGCGAGCCAGAGCTTTAATGACGAAGACTGGTATACTGCCGAGCTCAGCCGTGCGAATTGTATCTTCGCCAAATGCTCCTAGGGCCGAGCCTTTTATATCAACATTGGCCCGGAAGTTAATTAAAGGAACTGTTCCTCGTGGCAATCCAGTTAGGTCATGAAGATAATTCAAAGAAGCTTGGCTTGCTAGGGAAACCGGTCGCCCATCTGCACCGGCTGCCCGATTTACAGCACCATCTCTTTGATACTTTTGGGGCAACACTCTGGAGCGATTAGGGTCAGCTCGCCATAGCTTTACTGATCGACTAATTAAACTCGAAAAGAAATTGCTAGCTTCTGCTCCTTCAGCTAAGACTGGTAAATCAGGGCCAAAAATTCGAATGTTTGCTTGTTTAGTCTCTGGCTCTTCAAAGGCTATGTCAACAGCTCCATGACCAGGCGCACTTATAGCTAAGTGATCCGATTGAATGTCGATCGCAACTGTAGCCAACATACGATCTTCCCGGTACTTACGGGCTTGGCTTTCATCCCAACCGCGTTGTGAAACAAATAAGTTGTCAGGATTGGCCACTACCCAGCCCCTATCCGCAATTTCACCGTACTTTAGGCCTGTGGAACCGGCTTCTAGTTCAACTATAGTTTTGCCATGTGCGGTTGCTTCTTGACATGACTTTATAGGATACAAATGCACCGCCTGAACATAATCTATACTTTCGTTCATGAGTAGAGATTACCCGTGTGGCGGCAAGTTTTGCAAGTTTAAGCACTTCACTTAAGTGCTTTTTATTTACGACCACTGTATGATGTTGGTAATTAAACGGAAAACAGGTACATGAAAGCACGGCAAAAACCTATCCCATCAAATGGCGGCAAGCTCCAACTTATTGGCTTTGTGCTTATGGCTCTGAGTCTTTTTGGAATTGTTCCCTTTGTGATTAACCTTGTGCTTAATGTACTTTTAAGCAATCCACCTGAGAACACAACTGGTTTAGCCATAGTAAACATAGGTACTCTTTTGAGTGTTTTGATCGGCTTAATAGCCGGTCTGTGTTTGGCGCTTATTGGAACCCGAAGAAAAGCAAACTATGCCAAACGGTGAAAATAACTGGTTTCTAAAAAGGAGCCCTTGTTACTATAGACAGATAATTCACAGACTCAATATTACGAATCGTGTGAAATATCATTGTAATTAAAAGGATATGCAATGGACTTACAACAAAACCCAGAAAGTAACCGAGCAATAGATATGACCATAGAAAGTCTGGAAGAAAATTTGGCATTGCATCGAGCTGCTTTTCCGGAACACGTCACGGCTATAAGGCTGCTCATCAGCCACCGAATGCTAAAAAAGTTACCACCGCTCTCAATGGATGTTGATGAGTATCCAAAAACGGCAACCTTGTCTAGATTTCAAGTAGCCTATTTAGGCAAACGTCTGGTGGGCAATGCCATAGACGCCAAAGGCAAAGATTCCCTCAGCGCTCAGTTATCGATGGAGATTGAACAGGCGGGCTATTAACGGTTATGTTTGCACGCTAGACTTTTAAAACGCTACTGTTAAAATTGAAAGCATGACACATGAAGGCTTTGAGCAACCTCCTGATGCCGAAATTGCCGAAGCATTTAGTGGTGCAGCTTTTCTGGCAGAGCACGGCCTGGTAGATATAGCCGATGATATGATTGAGGCGCATGGCGGCCGCTTTACAGTGGCTGAAGCTATTGAGGGCTGCCGGCCTTTAGCTGACATGGTTGTCAGCCTGTCTCGTGACCTTAAGGATGTGCCTGGACATATGGGGATTATTAAAAACGCTATTCAATCAGCTGGGGGATCAACAGCTGAACGGCCAGTGCCGGAAGCAGCTAAAAAAAAATTGAAGTAGCAGCCGAAAAGCAAAAAGTGCCGAATACGCTTACCCAAAAACTCGCCAAGAAACAATCAGAACCAGACAGTCATACATACGAAGAACCAATTTTTAAAACGGCGGCACAGCCTAAACTGTCGCAAGACGTACTGGTTGAGACCCGCCAAGCAGAACAGGACCGTGAGGTCATTGAATACGACAGTGTACAACTGGTTGAGCCAGGCGTAGATATCCTCATCGAACTCAACCAACAAGCACTTGGTAGGGAGGCTGCAGAAGTAGTTAGTCAGCCTGTTGATTTAGCGAATGAGTTATCGCTCGAGCTGTCCCAGCCAAAGATAATGCCCCAGGCGCTACTCTCTGAAAATGAGTCTGTCGCTACCTTTGCCGAAATCCAAGTTCCAGAACCGTTGGTAGCCGAACTCAGTGAGCAAATTGCAGCGCTCATCCATAATCCAGATAACTGGCTGGCTGCCGAGCTACCGGTTAAGCCGCTAGTTGATCAAACAATTGAGGATGTCTTTACTCCTGGGAAAATTGAAGAACCTGCTACAGAGTTTGAGACTTTCGATTCTGAGGCATTTTTGCTGGATCTGCAGGAACTTTTTGCCACCAGTAATGTTGGGCTGGAAGACAATCAACAAGAAGAATTAAGGGTTGAACTTGGAGAGGTTGGCATTGACCAAGGAAAAGACGCTACATTTATAGATGGTTTAACCGAATTTGTGAAAACCCTCGAACCTCAAAAGGCCGAGCCTGCCGAAGCCTTACTAAACTCAGCCATAGCTAAAATAGATCAGCTTCTGGAAATGGCGGACCAAGCAGCAGAAGGCGTTGCCGACACGCTGGAAAGTCAGCCAGAGTACGCAGAAGAACTTATGGAAATTTGTTTACAGCTGCTGGAATACTTGAGAATTGAAGGTATCGAGTTAAACGCCAACAAGCTATTGGTGACCCTAGTAAACAGCCAATATGCTAAACAGCATCTGTTACAAGCAAATGTTTTTAAAATTTCCGAATGGCAAGAACTTGGCACGCACGAACAAAAACATGATTCTCACTACGCAAGGAATTTGGGTACTATTTGGCAAAGTGGCCAATCGCGGCAGACTATACTAGGCCAATTAGCCATCACTTTTACGGCTGCAGCATAGTTAAGTCCCGGTGTAGCTCTTTTAGATTTTCATAAAGTGCAGGTAATAAACAAGTGTGCCAACAAAGCCCAAAAACCACACCCCGCCGGCTCCACCATGTTGACTGACATTTCGCTTATTGATTAGCATTAGATGGCTAGGCGTGAAATGAGTGACTTTGAGTCATATTACAAAGCGCTATTGAGCTAGAGCTTTCCTATTCCCCCGGGAGTATAATTGTAAGAGGCGAAGGGATGGCTAGTGGAGCAGGCTCAATTGCAAATAAGTCGGTGGAGCTGGCTGCGTATTCTGTTGGGCGGCGCGGTGCTGTTTGTGCTACTGGAACGGGCCTTGCTGGCCACCAGCGACATACTGTATCTACCCTCAATCTTACTTATCGGTGCTTTCACCGTACCGGTAGCTTTTATCGCGCTCCTATATTCAAGGGCGAAGGTGCCGGACGTACCATGGAGTACTTTAGGCTGGTGCTTTTTGTGGGGAGGTGTAGTGGGCACGGTCTTGGCTGGCCGATTGGAATATGAAACCTTAAAACACCTGGGAACTTTGCCAACCATTGCTATAGGCGTCAGCGAGGAGCTGGCCAAGATTGTTGTCCCGCTGTATCTGTTATGGCGTTGGCGTTACAAAAGTGTTTTTGACGGGCTTATTATTGGGGCAGCGACGGGAGCTGGTTTTGCAGCGCTGGAAAGTATGGGGTACGGCCTGGTAGCTCTGATTGCCTCTGGAGGGAATATCAACGCTGCCGTTGAGACCTTATTGTTTCGCGGTCTGATGGCCCCGGCGGCCCACATTGCCTGGACCAGTTTGCTGTGCGGTGCTTTATGGTATGCCAAGAGCCATTATGGGTTCAAAGCTCGCCGGCAACTTACGAATACGCTGGTGGGCGTTATACTGCTGCATGCCATCTGGGATAGTGTCACTTCGACGGCAGTGCTTATTGCATTGGGCTCGGTAAGCCTATTGTGGCTGTTGCTTCGTGTCCGGCAGGCTGAACGCCAGGGTTTATAGTTGTATAGGCAATAAACTAGGGGTACAGCTGCGATGACCTTCACGATGGCTGGCTAATCGCTTATACTAATAGGCATATGAAGCTCAAACTCTCGGCTCTTGTTGGCTTAATACTCACCGGCGTATTTGTATTGAGCAGTACCGCTCTGGCTCAAGGTATATACACGGCTGGATCGACCGGTGTTGATATATCATGGCCAAATTGTCGGGCCAAGGTGCCAACCAGCGCCAAGTTTGGCATTGTGGGCGTAACCAACGGGCTGGGCTACTCCACTAGTCCTTGCCTAGTTAGTGAGGCAGCGCATTTTTCTAACCTAAGTTTTTATGTAAATACCGGCTGGAACAGCAGTTCTACGCACATTAACCCTACCAGCCCGCGGCTGTGTGCCGCCGCCGATAATAATTGTTTGGCCTACAATTACGGCTATAACGCCGGACTTTATGCTTATAATGCGGCGTCTAGTGCCGGGCTGCACAGCACTACTTGGTGGCTCGACGTAGAATCGAATAATACCTGGTCCACTGATGCCTTGCAGAATCAGAATAGCCTACTTGGTGAGCATGATGCATTGCTTGCCAGCGGCGTAGCAATCGTTGGGGCTTACAGCACCACGGCTATGTGGAACAGTATTACCGGCAGCTGGTTGAACAACTGGCCATCATGGGGTGCGACTACCTGGAAGACCGCTAACCAAGCCAAAACCTACTGCACCGGCCACCAGTTTACCGGCGGAACCACCTGGTTAATCCAATACCAGGGCCAGCTCGACCAAGACGTGGCTTGTTAAGAATTTGAGATTACGAACGTGAGGTTTGTTTTCGGGCGCGGCTGGGCGCCGTTCGGCGCGAAGTTCGTGGCTTAGCCGGCGCTGCCGTTTTGAAGACAATGCCCTTACCAGCGTCATAGCTGACAGTCACGTGGCTACCCTCGCTGATGCTGCCGCGCAGTATCTCTTTGGCCAGTTTGTTTTCTATCTCGCTTTTAATTTGCCGGCGTAATTCGCGGGCGCCGAGTTCTGGCTGGTAGCCAACCGCTGCCAAATGTTCAATCACTGGCGTATCAAAATTAAGCTCAATAGCTTGCCCGCGCGCCATGCGCTTGACCCGCTCTAGTTGTAGCCCGACAATCTGCTTGATTTGCTCACGGCTTAAAGCTTCAAAAATAATGATTTCATCTATCCGGTTCAAAAACTCCGGGCGGAAAGAATTGCGCAGTTGCTCCAGCAGCGCTGCTTTGAGTTGGTCGTACGTCTTGCGCTCAGCTTTTTTGGCAGTGAGGTTTTCTTGGATAAGTGACGCGCCCATGTTTGACGTGGCAATAATAATGGTGTTGGTAAAGTCTACTACTCGGCCTTTGCCGTCGGTTAAACGGCCGTCATCAAAAACTTGCAGCAAAATATTGTGGACATCGGGATGGGCTTTTTCGATTTCATCCAGCAGCAGCACGCTGTAAGGTTTGCGCCGGACGCGTTCGGTCAGCTGGCCGCCTTCTTCGTAACCAACATAGCCGGGCGGGGCACCGATCAGGCGGGCCACGCTGTGGCGCTCCATGTATTCGCTCATGTCTATCCGGATCATGGCGTCTTCGTCACCAAAAACGACCCAGGCCAGGGCTTTGGTGAGCTCGGTTTTGCCGACGCCGGTTGGCCCCAAAAACATGAAGGTGGCGATGGGGCGGTTGCCCTCGCTCAGGCCGGCCCGGCTCAAACGAATGGCATCGGCGACGGCTTCCACCGCTTCTGCTTGGCCAATGACTCGCTCGTGCAGGCGCTCTTCCAGCTTGAGTAATTTGTTTCTTTCTTCTTCGGTGAGTTCACTGACTGGAATGCCGGTGATGCTAGAAACCACTTGGGCAATATGCTCTACCAGCACTTCCTGCGACGTGACGCCACGGTGGGCATGCCACTTGTTCTCCAGTCCGTCTCGCTGCTTGGTAAGTTTCTTGAGTTCCTTTTCTAGTTTGTTGGCTTCCTCCATACGTTTATGGTTGACAGCATACTCGCGCTCACGCTTGGCCTGCTGCAGTTTGTTGTTGAGGTCGGCAATATCTTGAGAGTACGTATCGGCACCGATCCGCACCCGCGAAGCGGCTTGGTCAATGAGGTCGATGGCTTTATCTGGCAAAAAGCGGTTGGCAATGTAGCGATCACTTAGTTCGGCGGCGGCCACGATGGCTGGCTCGGTTATTTTGACTTTGTGGTGGGCTTCGTACTTATCGCGCAGCCCGCGCAAGATTTCAATGGTTTGTTCCACCGTTGGTTCCGGGACAATCACCGGCTGAAAGCGCCGCTCCAGAGCCGCATCTTTTTCGATATATTTCTGATATTCGTTGAGCGTGGTAGCGCCGATAAGGTGCAGTTCACCGCGCGCTAGCGCCGGCTTCATGACGTTGGCCACGTCTATGCCGCCCTCGCCGCCGCCTTGGCCGGCTCCCACCACGGTGTGCAGCTCATCTATAAAAATGATCAATTCATCTTGGTGCGCGGTTATTTCATCCAGCACGGTTTTGATCCGCTCTTCAAACTCACCCCTATATTTGCTGCCGGCCACCATGGCTGTCAGGCTGAGTTCAACCACCCGTTTGTCTTGCAGGACTTGGGGCACGTGGCTGTGATAAATGCGCTGGGCTAAGCCCTCTACAATGGCTGTTTTACCAACACCTGGCTCACCAATCAGGACCGGATTGTTTTTGGTACGGCGGGCCAGGATTTCGATGGTGGTTTCAATTTCTTTGGCCCGGCCAATCACCGGATCCAGCTTGCCCTGTCTGGCTAGCTCCGACAAATCCCTAGAGTATTTGTCTAGTTGCGGCGTGGTGGATTGACCCTCCACTCGGCCTTCTTCGGCCCCTTTGCCAACCACTTTGACAATCTTTTGACGCAGACTTTCCGTAGTGAGGCCATAGCGGCGCAACAACTCGCCGGCCATGCCCTCATCTTCTTGTAACAGTCCGAGCAGCAGGTGTTCTGGGCCGACGTAGCTGTGGCCAAGTTCGCGCGAGTCACGAAAAGCGTTTTCTAGGACCTGCTTGACGCGCGGCGCCACAGTAACCTCTACAGTGTCTTCACTTTTTGGAATCTGCTCCTGCTTGGGGGCATTGGTCTCGATATAGCCTTTGACGTCGCTACTCTTGAGCTTAAACTGCTTGAGTATTTCTTGGACAATTTCACTGTCGGCCAGGGCGTAGAGCAGGTGTTCGGTATCGACTTCGCGCCGGCCAAACTTGACGGCGGTTTCGGCTGCTTGTTGAATAATTTCTTTGGTGTGCTCAGAGATGTACTCTTCTATATTGGTGGCTTCGCGATCCCTTGGCAGGGGTGAGCCAAGTCGTGACGCAAAACTGGGGAAATCCTCGCCAAAATTGTCACCAAGACTGTCGCCAACTCCAGAAAACAAATTCTCGAATGGTGAGTTTTGAGATTGCCGGCGCAGCAGTTGCTGATAATGCTCATCGCACAACTCCAGGGTCATTTCCTTGCCATCTTGGCGCACCCGCACCGTGTGTGCGGCTGGTTTGCCGTCGTTCATGTCACAGACACCATCGGCCATTGTCTACATCCCTTCTTTACGCGATCCGTTAAGACTACTCTTTTGCATTCCATCTGTCTGCGAAGATTTAGACAGTTAAGAAACAATGGCGTCGGTGGTCAGAAATACACTTTGATTATCTGTGTTACCATAACCGTAGGCTTCCAATAATAAAAATACTATGAAACAAAAAGTCTCCGCACGTGCTCGGCAGGCCCATACCCGGCAAAAAAAGATTGTTCGGGCCAATCGTCCCTACCATAAAAGGCTGCTACTAAGTCCTATTAGCGTCTTTTTCTTGCTTTGCGTCGGCGTTTTACTGATTGGTGTGACCTATCAGGCTCTAGCCGCGGATGTTACGGTGGTGGCCCAAAAGCCGGCGCCATTGCCCACGTCCCCTGCGGTTATCGAACTGTTAACGCCGCAAAATCAAGCTGGCGATAGCCAAGCACCGCAAGCTGTAGCCAGCTCCCCAAAAACCTATCAGGTAGACCGACAGATCATTACGCTCAGTGGTAGCTGTCCCAAAGACAGTTACCTAAAGTTTTATAGAAACGATTTATTTGCCGGTGTGACTATGTGCATTGGTGACCCGGTATTTAGTATTGAAATTAGCCTGGTGGATGGTCTGAATAAGATCGAGGCACATGTCTTTAGCTTGACAGACGGCGAAGGTCCGCTTAGCTTACCGTTTTACATAAACTACACGCGCCCCAGCCTGGCGGCGCCTGCTGCTAAGGGACCCACCAAAAGCCCAACTATTGTAGTGCCGCTGGCCGGTTCATTTCTGCTGACCAGTAACTATCGATTTAGAGGCGTTTTTGTGAACCAGGCATTCAACTGGGATGTCGACATTCATGGCGGGACGCCGCCCTATAAGTTCGACGTCGATTGGGGAGATAGGAGTAGTAGCAATTCCACCCACCCATCTGTCTCGAACCTAGTACTTGCGCATACCTATTCCAAACCAGGCGGTTATAATGGCAACTATGCCATTAAAGTCCACGCGACAGATAGCAAAGCGGTATTGGCCAGTATGCAATTGATGGCCGTGGTAAATAATAAACCAAAGCCAAATGTTTTACTCGACACAACCTGTGCCTCACCGGCCATTGGTTTTGGCTGTGCCTCGTGGTTGCCGAGCGTCCGGCATTGGCTTTGGGCGGTTTGGCCAACGTACAGCGTCGTGCTGCTTATGGCACTCAGTTTTTGGCTTGGCGAGCGCCAAGAAATTCGTCAGCTGCTGCTGCCAAAGCGTCGGATCCAGCACCGTCGGCCATGATAAATATCACTTCGATGCAGTATAATAACGTTTATGCGTTGGCCAATTCTTGGAGGGTTGCTTTTGTTCGCGGCTCTGCCGGCGACGGCTAATTATCAGTTAAACTCATATGGATTCGGCAATGGGGGAGTGGCCAATGCGTCGACTTCCAACTACGCGCTAGAGGGCATTAGCGGTGAGATTGGCGGCCAAACCGCCAGCACTGCCACCTACCAAGTCAAACCGGGTTTTATTGAAACTCAGCAGTCCAATGTTCCTAAAATCGCGACGTTCGATAACGGCAGCGGCCGCTACTATAACAAGCTGCACTTTGTCCTAGACCAGCAGAGCAATCCATCTGACGCCACATATGCCTTGCAGATCAGCACTACCAGCGATTTTTCCAGCGGCAATAACTTTGTCAAAAGCGACCTAACCATTGGCGCCACGCTCAATACCACCGATTACCAAACGTACGCGGCTTGGGGTGGAGCCAGCGGCTCAAACATTATTGGCCTGGTGCCCAGCACCACCTACTACTTGCGGGCCAAAGTGACCCAGGTAAATTCCTTTAGCGGCGTTTCAACCGAAAGCGGCTACGGTCCGGCCAGCTCGGTGGCCACAGTGGGGCCGAGTCTGTCGTTTGATATTGATGTGTCGGCCATTGACACCTCCACCAGCCCGCCCTTTACCACCAATTTTGGCAACATACTGCCTAGTACCATCACCGATAGCCCGCAGAAGATTTGGTTTAGCTTTGATACCAATGCCGTCAGCGGCGGCAGTATTTATATATCGGGGGCCAGCGGCGGGCTTAGGAGCACCCTTCGCTCCTACACCATCAGTTCGCTCAGCGGCGATTTGTCATCATCGGCCGAAGGTTTTGGGGCCCAAAACTCGTCTGCAACCCAAACTTCTGGCGGGCCAATCGCCGCCGCTAGTCCTTATAATGTGTCTTCCCAGAACGTCGGGATTATAGACAGCACCGTACGGCCCATGTATTCGGCGACGGCACCGCTGGTAGCCGGGCGGGTGTCTTTTTTGCTTAAGGCCAAATCCAAAGCCTTAACTCCACAGGCTACGGACTATGCCGAAACGCTTACTACCATTGCCGCCGGGAGTTTTTAGCTGCCTTATGCATCTGCCAAAACCAAAATTGTCCAGAGGCCGCGTGGTTTTTGGGCTGATCGGCTTCACGGTTATTATTTTTGCCGCAGTAATTGTTAAGCAATTCAGCGGGCCGGCTATCGGCACCGTAAACAACAACATCAGTACGACAAACGATACCGCTCAGCACCTGCTGCACTTTGACGCTAAGCAAGCTAGTTTTGATTATCAATCAGACTTAAAACAACAGGATAACGCCAAGGCCCAGCCCAATGTGTTGGAATATTACATATTCAACAAGGGGGCAGGTGATCATTCTGCCGCTGCCTACCTGGCGGTGAGCATTTATGCCCTGCCCAGTGGTAACCCGGACGATAACAGCGGCTTTCATTACCGCAAGCAGCACCCCGAACTGTACAGTTCGCGCGTGCTAGCCATAAACACCACTAATTTTGTGATTGTGACCAAAAAAGACAGCCATGAAATAGTAGCCTTTTCTACCCATGGCACCAAGTTGGCGGCTATATCACTGACCGCCGCCCTGGCGACCTCGAGCGAGTTGCAGAGTCGGTTCGATGGGGTGCTGAACTCTTGGGCCTGGAAATAAACCTATTGACAAGATATCGGCCATTGTTCAGAATAAGCATAAGCTACAAATAAAAAATACAAAGCTATAATAAATATCACGGTATGTACATGACCATGGCACGCATTTCAAAATTATCTACCAAAGGCCTATTGTTGGTAGGGCTGTTGCTGTTTGGTATTGTCGGATCGGTAGCAGTGGCGCGCCATGCCGGTGCCACCAATTTAGGGGTAGCCTTTGTCCGGCTGGATCGCCTGAAAGCCAGCACTGCCACCGGTGGTCGCGTCTGCGCCAAGCCGTCGGTTACCAATCTTGCTTCTGTCGAAGCCAGCGTCCAAGTGACGTTCCCGACCGGCTTTACGGTCAATACAACCTTTGGCAACTGGACCGTGAACACTTCTAACCTGGACACCGGTCAAACAGCGTGGCCAGGTATCAACACCGCCACGGCGGCGGCTGGCCAGGTGGTTACCTTCCCAAGTACCGACCTAAGCTCCAGCTCGCTTACCTATTGTTTTAACTTTGTGGCCACCACGACCCTGACTAATGGCACGGCAGCAGCTGATCAAACCGGCACCATTACTACCCGCACCAGCGGACTGGCAACCATTGATTCTTCTAACTATGCCCTGGCCACCATTTCAGAAGATACTATTTCGGTTACCGGCACCGTACCGGCTTCTTTTAACTTTGCTATCACCAGCTGTACCTCTGGTAGCTGTAACGACAACTTTACCGGTAACCTGACACCCGGCACGATTGCCGTTACAGCCGGCAAAGCTGTCACTATTACGACTAATGCGACCAACGGCTGGATAGCCTGGGCCAAAGACTTGAACCAAGGCTTAACCTCAGCCAACCGCGCGGCCACCATCGCCACGGCGGGGACAGTGGATGGATCTCCGAGTACCCTGGCAACCGGCACCGAAGGCTATGTGCTCGATACTGACCTCACGACCGATGCGGCCGGCGGCGGCGCCGTGGTGATAAATGGCGAATACAATTACACGGGTACCGTCAATGGCACCACGGGTGGCGGTGGAACCCTGTCTGGTAACTTCCAGCCGATTGCCTCAGCTAATGGTGCGGCGGCCGGTGATGTTATTACACTCATTGAACGAGCAGCGGTGGGCGGCTTAACCAAAGACGCTACCGATTACACCGATCAAATAACCATTGTCGGTGCCGGCCAGTTTTAAAGTAGCACTTTCTTCACTTTTCAGTGGTAAAAATCATTCATCAGCTATAATTGTGGGCAGTGAAGGCAATCTTGAGACAAGCGGGGGTATGGTGCGGACTTTTTGTGGTGCTGTGTTTGCTGTTGGCGACTACGCCGCAAGCGGCGGCTCAGTCCAGCGGCGAGCTGAACCTGACCACTTCACCGTTACCGATCAATCTGGAGGTCAAGCCCGGAAATACTATCAGCACCGATTTGAGAGTCCAAAACTCTGGCAACCAAACCGAAACGCTTAAAATAGACCTGCAAAAATTCAAAGCTTATGGCGAAGACGGCAAGCCGCAACTCATTGCTCGGGAGCCGGGTGATGATTATTTTGACTGGGCGCATTTTTCCCAGACTACGTTCACGGCGGAGCCAAATGTCTGGACGACGATTAAAATGACTATTGCGGTCCCAAAAACGGCGGCGTTTGGCTACTACTATGCGGTGGTGTTTTCGCGCGCTCATAACACTGTGGCGTCGCAGCCGCGGGCTAACTCTATTGTTGGCGGCACGGCGACCCTGGTGCTGCTCGATGCCCAGGTACCTGGTGCCAAGAAGCAAGTAGACGTTATGGCCTTTATCTCAGATAAAAAGCTGTATGAGTATCTGCCGGCGCAGTTCACGATTCGCTTGCGGAATGCCGGGGTCGTGCACGTGGCGCCCAGCGGCACTCTGTTCATCCTGCGCGGTAAAAAACAGGTGGATCTCATAAACATCAACCCCGAAAAAGGCAATATTTTGCCCGGTTCTAACAGAATTTTCCGCATTGGTTGGGATAACGGCTTTCCGCGCTACGTGGCTTCGTCCAGCAATGGCCAAGTCATAAAAGACAAAAACGGCCAAGACGTCCAAAATCTAAAATGGGATTTTTCCCAGGCCTCACACCTTAGGATCGGACGCTACACTGCCAAATTACTGCTGACGTACGATAACGGCAGCCGGGACGTACCCATCCAGGCCAGTGTTAGCTTTTGGGTGCTACCCTGGAAGCTGTTAGCTGGCTTCTTGGTTTTCCTGGGGCTGTGCGGAGCCGGTTTGTGGTTTATTGCCAGGTCTTTGCTGCGCAAACTTAAAGCACCAAAAAGTCCGCGATGAAACGGTTCGCCACCGCCCTAACACTTATATGCATGGGTCTGCTGTTGGGGCAGCCACAACCGACCCGGGCGGCCACCAAGCCTGGACTCACGCTCGAACCATACATCAAAGAATTAACGATTGGGGCAGACGATGCCAGCAGCGGTTTTGACCTGCATGTTACGAATAACTCCGGTCGAGATGGCAACTTTCAACTGACGGCGGTTGATTTTGGTAGCTTGAACGACAGCGGCGGCCTGCTATTTGGCGGCGTGAACGAGAGTAAGTTGGTGAAAAAATATGGCTTGGCGAACTGGCTAACCTTGCCCAAACAGCCAGTAGCCATAAAACAAGGCGTAAGCACGGCGGTACGCGTAACGCTCACCAATGACCGTAACTTAACACCGGGCGGCCATTATGCGGGGGTGTTTATCACCCCAACGTTTGGCGCGGCTTCACCAAAGATCAACATTAACCAAACCGTTACGGCTCTGGTGCTGGCGGTCAAAAAAGGCGGCGATGTGCACGATTTGCGGCTGGTTCATACCAGCGATGACCATAGTCTTTTTCGGGCTCCAGCGCGCGCGACGCTTAGTTTTCATAACCCAGGCAATGTTCACGTGGTTCCCAGAGGCATTGTCATGCTTAAGCAGGGTGACACGGTAGTGGCCAAAGGTATTATCAATGAGCAGTCAGCTTTTGTGCTGCCCGAAGCACGTCGAAAATATGACGTCGCCCTTAAACCCCAAAAGGGGGCCAAGCCCGGATGGCTAACCACAACCTATACCATGCAGGTTGATTACCGCTATGACGGCTATCAGTATTATGCCTCGTCCCACTATCAACTACGGGTATGGAATGCCGCGGCCTATGAAATCGGCGCAGTGGTGGTTCTGGGCTTTGGCGTGGTACTGTTACTGGCGTTCAGGCGAAAAAAATCTCGCCCCCGGCGGTTTAAACTTTTTCGGCACGAATGAGGTCAATCAAAGCTTTTTCGGATTCGATGATAACGGTTTGACGGCGCACTGAAATAATGCCTTTTTGCTCTAGCTCACGCATAAATCGGTTAACGGTCTCGCGGGTGGTGCTGATTGATTCGGCTATTTCGCCGTGCGTCATGGGTACATCAATAATAATGCGGCCGCCAGATTTGACACCAAGCCGCATACCAAAGTAATACAGCCGCTCCAGCAAGCGCTGCATGGTTTGGGTGCTCAGCAAGCTATCTATCTGATCACCCTGGACGGACATCATATTGGTTAGGGTGTTGAACATTTCGGTACCATATTTGCCAGAGCGTATGGCTTGGTCAAACTTTTGGCGCGATATAGTAACAACGCTCAAGGTTTTGAGAACTTTGTAATGGAGTGTCCGGCCAGAGTATAAGCTGTTTTTCTGAGGTGTTCTTACCGGAAATATTTCACCACTGAGTCGAATAAGAAGCAATCTGTTAGTCTTTTTTTGACGGGGGAAGTGACTGTATACCGCCAGCACACCCGAGCGAATGAAGTGAACATCACTGCCGAGGGGTACAGCATCGCCTTTGGCATATACCGCAACCTTACCACCTTTAAACATCTCTTCCATATGCTAACCTAAGATACCTTATTTATTTGCAACTTTCCAATCTATGTTGCTGTTAATTAGGTCTTTTATACTGTGTTGTGATATTTGTCATATACGTGCGTATTTGTTATGCTTACTTTGATATCAAATAGGGATAATAAACACGAGCTATGAGCTCAAATCGCAAAGTGTTTTTGGTCACATGGCGTGGGCTGCTGGTGATACTACTCGGTACAGTCGGCTGGTTCGTGGCGACCACCGCTCGCGCCCAGGCTGCCGGCCCGGCCCTCATTAATTTCCAGGGCAAGGTAGTGAACGCTGACGGCACCAATGTAGCCAACGGCAGTTATAACTTTGATTTTGTATTGTTTGATGACTCAAGCCTAGGAACACCCAGTGACGGTGTGCATGATAAATGGCATGAACTAACCAAGAGCACCACCGTTACCAACGGTGTTTTTCAGACCAACTTAGGTTCTGCCACGGCTTTGCCGGACTTTAACGCCAATCCTACGCTGTACCTGGCGGTTAAATTTAACGGTGATGCCGCCGGCTATATGACGCCGCGGGTGCGCATAACGTCATCACCGTATGCGCTGAATGCCGATAACCTGAATGGCTTGACCAGCGCGGCCTTTGGACAGCTATCTACCGCCAACGCCTGGACTAATACCACCTCCATAACTACTACCTCAACTACAGCCTTTCAGGTCAAAAACAGTTCAGGCCAGATCCTCACCGTAGATACCTCTGGCAACCAAGTCATCTTGGGCAAAGCTGGCGGCAGTGGCATCACCGGGCTGCTGGCCTGGCAAAACTCAACCAACGCCAACACAGTCGGGCTGACCAGTGGCACCACCAGTTCCTCGTATGTTTTGACGCTGCCCACAGCCCTGCCAGGAACCACTCAGTGTATTGCCAGTAGTAACACCGGCGCGCTGAGCTTCACTGGTTGTTCAGGCGGCAGCAGCACGTTTGCTACCACCTATAGCGGCGGGGCCAGCCAAACTGACAGCACAGTGACTCTGGATAGCACGCGGCTGGGACTAATCATCAAAGACAACGCTACTCCAGTAACGGGCAGTGCCTTTCAGGTCCAAAACTCGGCCGGGCAGCAAGCCTTTGCCGTCAACACCTCCGGCACTAACAGCAACAACCTGATTGGCAACGCTAGTGTCGAATTGGCTATTGCCGTAGCCGCTGGGAACTGGAAACTAAAAGGTAGCGCGGCCGTCAGCCAAAGCAGCTTGCAAGCCTACCTGGGCACCAACTCACTCAAAGTTATCTCTACCGCCGCCACCAACGATGGCGCTCAGCAGCAACTGGCCTCGACGCTGAGCGTCAGTTCCCGCTACATTGCCTCGTTCTATGCCAAACTCGATGCGGCCTCCAACTTCACGACCACCAATGGTATGAGTACCCTGACGGCTGGTTATTCATCCACCGGTGCTTCCGATGACACGCCGTGCACGCTCAATACCTCAACCGTCAACAGCAGTGGCTGGACCAAGATCACTTGTAGCTTTACCACCCCGGCTTCAACCAGTAGCTCCAACTATTTTTATATCAAGCAAACTGATGCCAAAATCTACACCTACTACATTGATGCGGTGTTGCTGCAGACCGAAGCCAATGCCCAGAATAATTACCGTGAGGGCCAAGTATCGGTCCAAAGCGTGATAGTCAGCCCGCTGATTTTGCAAAACAGTTCTAATTCGTCGAACGGTTTGCTGGTACAAAACGCCTTGGGTACCAACATATTTGGGGTGGATACCACTGACAGTAACCTGATCACCAATCCGGGGTTTGAACTAAACACCACCGGGTGGACTAGCGTCGCTGGTGGCGGCACCTCCACGATCACGAGGGATACCAGTCAGTCGTGGTTGGGCAATGCCTCCATGGGCATCACAACGGCCAGCGGCACCAATGCCGGCGCCAAATACGTGACCGGCAATGTCCAACCTACCCAATTGGCGGTGTCTTCTAGCTATACGTTGTCTTGGTATGCCAAGCTTTCGGCCAGTACCTTTACCGATATGCGGGCGGTGTATGCGCGCGATGGTTCCACGGAAACGGCTTGCCTATCGAGCTTAACGGTGGTGACCGCTGGCTGGACGCGTTATAGCTGTACGGTCGCAACCGATGGTACGCTGCCGGCTTCTACGGCTTACCTAGCCATTGAGCAGGTAGGCAGTGCCAGCCGTACCTTTTGGCTGGACGGCGTGCAATTGGAGCCTGGTACCGTAGCCACCCCATATGGTGCCGGTGGCTTTAGCTTTAACGGCACAGTCAACTCGCCCCTATTTATTAAAAACGTGGCCAACTCTACCACGGCTTTTCAGGTGGCGAATGCTTCTGGCGTAGCCCTGATGACCGTTGATACCTTAAACAGCAGCCTGAACCTGGGTTCGGGTTCTGGCCTAACCGGTAAATTGAGCCTCAGCAATGCTACCAATAACAATACCGCAAGCATTCAATCTGGTGTTACCTCTGGCTCATACACCTGGACGCTGCCCGCAGCTGATGCGGCTGGTTGTTTGCAGTCCAACGGCTCAGGAACCCTTTCTATTTCAGCTTGCGGCGACACTCACAAAGACGTCGTGAGCTCTACCAGTACCTGGACCAAACCCACCAACGCTTTAATGATCATGGTTGAAGCCTGGGGTAGCGGCGGGGGCGGGGGCGGTGGTGCTGGGAACTCGACGGCAGCCGCCCGAACTGGCGGCGGTGGTGCCGGTGGCGGGGCGTATAACTCCGTGACCATGGCGGCATCAGACGTGGGGGCCACCGTGCCTATTACTGTCGGTGTTGGCGGTACGGCCGGTACGGCTGGGGCCACGGCCGTCGGTGGTAATGGCGGTGCTGGTAACACCAGTTGTTTTAGTACAACCACGGCCTGTGCTGGCACAGTGTATCTCAGATCCTTTGGCGGCGGCGGTGGCTCTGGTGCCGGGGCGGCTGGTAATGGCGGTGGTGGCGGTGGTGGTTCTCAGCAGGTTGGCTTCAGCTCAGCTGGTTCAACCGGCGGTGGCGGCGGTGGCGGTCCAAGCGGTGGTGGTGTGGGTGCCAATGCCGCAGGTTGGGGCGGCGCCGGCGGCCAAACAGCCATAGCTAACCCTTCGGCAGCTGGCGGCGGCGTGGGTGTCTTTGGCGGTGGCGCCGGCGGTGCTTCATCAATTGATGGTACGGCGGCCTCTGGCCAAGGCGGCGGCAGTATGAAAGGCGGCGCAGCCGGTGGCGCCGGCGGTAGTTGTGCCATTACCACCTGTACGACCCGAGCCGGTGGCGCCGGGGGGAATACATCTTCTGTTACTTTTGGCGGTGCGGCTAACGGCGGCAGTGGTGCCGGCGTAGCTGGCACGGCCGGAACAGCTGGGGTAGGCTCAGGGGGTTACGGTGGCGGCGGCGGTGCCAGTAACAACGCTGGTGCGGGCGGCGCTGGCGCCGTAGGTGGCGTAGAAGGTGGCGGCGGTGGCGGCGGTGGCGCTGGTGAAACAACCACTGGTGGCATTGGCGGTATCGGTGGAGCTGGTGAAGTCCGCATTTGGACACTCCGCGGTACGGGTGCCGACTTAGCCGAAATCTACTGCAGTAACGATACCAGCCTGGCTCCCGGTAATACGGTGGCCATAGATCCGAGCCTGCAGGCCGGGGTCCGCAAAACCACCAAAGCGTATGATTCAACCGCCCTGGGCACTATCTCTACCAGCCCAGGTTTAGTGACCGGAGCTACCGAAGAAACCTGTGCCAAACCGGTGTTGGTGGCCTTGGCCGGACGGGTGCCGGTAAAAGTCAATGCCCAGAACGGTCCCATTAAAGCCGGTGATTTATTAACCGCTTCATCTACACCAGGCGAAGCCATGAAAGCCACTAAGGCCGGTACCATTATTGGCCAGGCTATTACTACCTATGACAGCAGTATGCCGGACGGCTATGTGGTAGCCTTTGTTAAAAGCAGTCAAACCGTTGGCAGCGGCTTGTTCGATGCCATTCCGGGCCTCACGCCGCCCAGCGATCAAGCCGCGCAAGTGCTTTCATTGCAGCAGCAAGCCCTCGATTACCTTGTCCATCACCAGCAAGATTTGTCCAAGCAAGCTAACCTATCGGAAATTGTCACCGACCGTGTCAGCGCCGGACTGGAAATCATTACGCCATCGATCCTGGCTGGAAATGTATCGGCCAATAGCATTAGTTCGGCCATTGGCAGCGACATAAACCTCGTGCCCGGCAAAGACGGAAAAGTAGTATTAAAAGATCAATCCGGCCAAGTAAAAATGAGTTTTGATAGTAGCGGCAGCGCCTCCTTTGCTCTGGACTTAAGTGTGGGTGGACTGCTCAAAGTTGGCGGCGGAATTCAGGTTAGTGGCTTAGCCACTTTTGGAGGAACCGTTGAATTTCAGCAACTGGCCAAGTTCCTCGGGGGCGTCGAATTTAATAGCGACGTTAGTTTCCTGGGCCGGCCAATCTTTAATGACGACAGCGGCGGCTTTGCGGTGGTTGGTACTGGTCAAACCACCCAAGTCGTGACGTTTGCTAAGCCGTACACGGACCTGCCGGTGGTGAATCTTAGCATCAGCGATGGCCAGTTTGCCCTGTATGCCTATAGTTACTTGAAGGATAGTGATCAAAAAATTACCGGCTTCACCATTACCCTCCAACAAGCGGCCGCCAGTGATATTCGGTTTGCCTGGTCGGCTATAGCTGTTAAAAATGCAAAAACGGTGACTAGCGCTGGCCCGTAGGGCGTTTGCACACACAGATGTGATTAAGCTACACTAATACTAGTCAGTGAGGGAACATGGACGAATCAGACGGTCACACAAAAACGGCCAAGCTCAAAAATCATAACCATTTAAGCACCAAAATTCTATCCGTGCTGGTAGCGTTATTGCTGGTGAGCACCGTTGTTTTAAGCTGGCGTTATAACCAGGCGCGTCATGAAGTCAAAAATCTTAAGAACCCCCAAAATTCGGTCAAACAAGAAGCCGATGCTTTGAAGGCCAAAGTTGGTCAACTAGTTGATCTGCCGGCCGAGGAACCAACTATTGCCGCCGTCAGTGATGTCACCAAATTGCAGGGCCAAGCCTTTTTTGCCAAAGCCCAAAACGGAGATAAAGTTTTGATTTTTCCCAATGCTGCCCGAGCCGTGTTGTACCGGCCGAGCACCAATAAAGTTATTGAATACGCCCCGGTCAACCTCGGGACCAGCGCCACTGCCGGCACCACCCCAAGCACGCCAATCCCCACTCCCACTGTCAAAAAGAAATAGTAGCCATAGCTTACAGTTTCTAAAACGCTAAAGCTATAAAGTAGTGGGCATGGTTTGCTATAATCGATTTGAGGAGTACCCAGCGCTCATGAAAGCCAGTTTGCAAGACTCGTTACAGCGTTTACTAAACTCGGCAGATATCCGGCTGAATGGTAGCCGGCCGTGGGATGTGCAGGTGCATAACTCGGGGCTGTACAAGCGGGCCATAGCCGGCGGCAGTTTGGGCGTAGGTGAAGCCTACATGGACGGCTGGTGGGATTGCCGCCGGCTGGACGACATGCTGACCCGAGTTTTTATGGCTCAGATCGATCATAAACTGGTCGGCAATTTGCGCATCTTGCTCAAGATGGCCAGCACAAAAATCATTAATCCGCAGACGCTCAGGCGGGCCTTTGTGGTTGGTCAGCGACATTACGACCTGGGTAATGATCTGTACGAGGCCATGCTGGATTCGCGGCTGACCTACAGTTGCGGCTACTGGAAAACGGCCAAGGATCTGGACCAAGCTCAAACCGCCAAGCTTGATTTAATTTGCCGAAAGCTTGATTTAAAACCAGGCATGGCCTTACTGGACATTGGTTGTGGCTGGGGCAGTTTGATGGCTTATGCGGCAGAAAAATATAAGGTTAAAGCCACCGGTGTAACGGTATCAAGCCAGCAAGCAGATTACATTAAAAAACGTTATAAACATTTGCCAATCTCTGTTCGCTTGGCCGATTACCGCACGCTGAGCGGCCAGTTTGATCGGATAGCCAGTGTGGGCATGTTTGAACACGTGGGAGCCAAAAACTATCAGACATTTATGAAGGTAGCCGAGCGTTGCCTAAAAGATGATGGATTATTTTTACTCCACACCATCGGCAGCAGTACTCCTCATTTTGGCACGGACCCTTGGATAGATAAGTATATTTTCCCCAACAGTTTAATCCCAGCTGCTTCTATGATTACCAAAGCCTATGAAGGCAAGTTTGTTATGGAAGATTGGCAAAATTTTGGACCGGACTATGATAAAACACTGCAAGCTTGGCACAAAAATTTTAATAAAGCTTGGCCGCAATTAAAAGGTATGTACGATGAACGCTTTCGGCGCATGTGGAATTTTTATCTTATGGCGTCAATGGCGCAATTTCGAACTCGCAAGTTGCAGCTCTGGCAAATTGTGCTATCCAAAGATCAGCCGCAGCGCTACGACGCCCCGCGTTAGATCTTTATTGCACTAGCACGAATGCTGGCAGGCTTTCAGGCATGAGCACTTTATTCGGAACACTTTTTGCTATTATGCAGGTATGGCAGTTCTTGTAATACGACACGGATTATCTGAAGCAAACAATCGAAATAATGTTGGTATGCTAGCTTTTGCTAGCAAAGATGCGCCACTCATGGAGCAGGGTAGGCAACAAGCTCGAGAACTGACTGCAATACTCCGAATCGAACATGACATTGACACGGCCAAAACCCCAGTGGCTACTTCAGAATTACTCCGAACCCAGCAGACCGCAGAGGAAGCTGGCTTTACAAATATTTCTATTTATCCGGTGCTTAATGAAGTGGCTCACGGGATTGCCTTGCCGGGTTTGCGAGAGATGCTTGATCAGAAAAAATTGCCTGATGTTGCTCTCCAGGCAGCCCATGCAATTTTAGAAAATCCGCCGGCAGAAGATATCTGGGTTACCCATGGCTTAGTCATAGCTAGCTTGTGCCAGGTATTGGACGTTGCTAGAGAGGATCGTTTTATCCCCAGGTTTTGTGAGAGACGAGAGCTTCCAATTGACTTGCCGGCTGCAGCATAAATTGTGTCCCTAACACTCCAAGCAAAAGACTCCTCAAGTATAAGGAGCCTTTTGGTTAGGGTGTTTAGTTGTTGATGTTGTTCATAAGGCCTCCTTTCTTCATTGCGTCGATCAGCCGCGTTAACCCAATCCCGCCGCCACTGCGAGGGAAGAAGTTAAGCTCCAAGAACTCCTGAAGTTCACTAATGACTCGTTGTTTGCCAAACAGATCGAATAATTTCTGTGCATATTTGCCGCCGCTAATGGTGTGGAATTCGTGCTGCATGTCCGTAACGCTACTGCTACGTTCGGCGCTGCCGATGGTTTCGTTGCCAGCAAGAATAACATCTATTTTGTGGGCATGATCCCGGCCCTTTTTCTTCATGTTCCAGAAAGGCGATGTATAGGTAGGGAAATCCCGGCAAAACACCACCGCGCCAAAGTCTTGCTGCATTTCGTTTTCGTGAGCATGGGTGAGTTCGCGAGTTTTGTAGTGATGCTTCAGTTCGTCATATTTTTTGAAGTGGTAGTCGCTGGATTTGCCAAAGCCGAGGTATTCTAGGAGCTCGGTCTCGAATTTCATAAGTTGTTCTATGTTGCCCTTCAGTTCAAACTCGAACATTGGGAATAGTATTTTATGGCGCCCAGGCACAGGGTGCTGTTCGTTACGGTAGCTGGTGCTGACACAAAATACTCCTGGCACCTCCGGCCGGGTAAGTAGTTCGTACTCCAGCCACATTTGCCCGGTTTGGGGCAAGGGCCAGACCTCGCCAGCATAGTGGTAAGTGGCTACTGTGTCAGGATCTTCGCAAGCCGCCAGAATGCTGAGCCTATCTTGGGTGCTAACTTCAATAAAGCCCTTTTTAAGGCAGAAGCTTCGCAGCTTGTTTACCACGGCACTAAACGCGGTGGTGTCTTCTACTCCTTTATAATTGTTGACCATTGTTCCTCCTTTTTTGGGTTGATAATTTTAGTGCATAAAAAAACAGCCCCGAAGGGCTGTCCTTTTTGGAAAAAATATCCCGTGTGCTTATGGCGCATCGGGGTACCTATTTTTATGCATTACGTTACACGTTAGCATAAACGGAATTGGCGTGCAACAATTTTTAAGACTTACACGCATAAAAGAATAACTTTGTTGGTGATAAATGAGCATTGTCCAGCTGACTGGAGTTGGCGAAGGAATGGTTATAGAATAAGTTTATGGAAGGTTTCCCACATTCAGAAGAGCCAAAGGAGTTACCGGCCGAATTACCGGTAGCGGACCCGGTTATTCAGGAAAAACTTGAATCACTGCCGCTGCAAGTAGCTGGGGAGAGATATGCGGACTTTCCCAATCGCCGACAGGCACTGAGGGGCAAAGATTCGGAAAATCTGACCGTATTCTTATCACATGCGATTGCCCAGAAACTATATCGCTGCCCATGCTGCTCTGGTGACATCCCAATTGGCAGCGAGCATGTCATAATGAGCCGCGTTCAAATGTCCAAAAAATATACGCATCACCACGTTGATTTTACCTGTACGCAAGCCGTAATTTTACCGAGTCTGACCACTATTGAAAAAATAAATCCTCAAGATGCTTCCGCCAGTGCGGTCAACAAACGAGCACGACGTTTTAGGAATAAGCACCGCTAAGTCGTAATTGCAGCAGTGTTAATGACGATTCTTTTTGCTATGATACTGCTATGAAAATAAGGCCGGAGCAATTTATAAAAGATAAGCACGGGCGCATTGTCCTGTGGCAAACGCCCAACCTACTTTTATGGACTTGGATTGTTCTCAAAATAATTATATTTCTAATAAGCGCTGGCAAACTAAAAAGCAGTCTAGGGCAATTAAATACCGCGGTGCTTTTTGCCTGGGCGTATCTTGAGGCCACCAAAGGCGTTAGCTATTTTCGGCAAGCACTTGGCACAGTGGTGCTGGCCAGTATAATTATTGGCTTCTTTAGATAGCGCATCCGTTTGCTACAATAGCCGCATGCCACACATACATACAGAACACGGCCAGTATGATTTCACCTCCAGTGCTTTTATAGTACGTATGGATACCCCAGAGCCACAAAGTGTTAGGCACCTATCTGCAATTTGGTGGTCATGTAGAGCTTGATGAAAATCCCTGGCAAACCGTCGCCCATGAAGTGTTGGAAGAAACCGGCTATGACTTAAATCAACTCAAAATAATGCAACCCAAAAGTCGGCTGCGGAAATTAACCGGCGTGACACTTCATCCAGAGCCTGTGATAATGCTGTCGCATGAATTCAGCCCCGGACATTTCCATACCGATATTGAATACTTGTTTGTTGCCACAGGTGAGCCAAGTCATGCTGTTGGCAACGATGAGTCTACCGACATCCGGGCTTTTAGCCAGGCGGAACTCATGGATGAGTCCATTCCAAACATTCCAGAGAACATTCGTGAGGTAGGCTCATTTATATTAAGCCATCGCTTAATTGAATGGGAACCAGTCGATGTCAGCGAGTTTTCGCTAGATTAGGTTTGTAGGACAGAGAGAATGTTGCCAGCCGGGTCTTTGAACCAGGCAATATCGGGACCCTGGTTAGCAGCCTTGCCGCGCATAATACCTTTTTGGTCAGGACTAGCGGGCATGTTGTCATAGTGCTCAAAGCTGACGCCGTTTTTAGCTAGATCGTCTACGGTGGCGTCTATGTCATCGACAACAAAGTTTAATATGGTAAAAGTGGCTGGTTGATGATCTGATTTTTCATAGACAAATATTTCTCCACCGCCGGGCAACTTAAGTTGTAAGCCCATTTCTTCGTTAGCTATCTCCAGCCCGAGCGTTTGGGTGTAAAACTCCTTGGCCTTAGCTAAATCGTTTACTGAAAATCCACTAAATGCTGCAGTTGCTTTCATATTTATCTCCTTATGTTGCTCTTTTCATAGTAGCCCAGCGGGGTAGATCACGCAAAAAATAATTAAGCTTAGCGAAGTGTAGGTCACAAAAAAAGCGCCACATCACCGGAGGGTACGAAGCGCTTTTAAAAATGGTGGTGGGGCTATTTAGTTATTGGGGTCTTCTGTGCCTCCTTGTTCTGCGCCGGATCCGTTCGGTCCGTTTTCCACGCTAGTTACTTTAAAGTTGGCATCTAATTTAACGGTGACTCGGCTGCCATCCGATTTCGTGAGGTGGGCTTCATAGGTAGCACCTTCGGCATCGTTCTCTACCCTTTGAACGGTTGCGCCGGGCACCGCGGCTTCGGCTGCTGCCTTAGCTTTGGAAGCGGTATCGCCAGTTAGCACTGCTTCCTTCGTTCCATTGTCTCCCACATGGCCACCTTGGGTTTGGTCTTGTTGAGAAGTTCCCGTGGCCGCTGTAGTAGTTGTTGGTGTGGTGGTGGCCGATGCGGCATTGGCGGTCAGTGAGGTTACTGCCGATCCGCCGGCAATGCCAACAAATGCTGCCGCTCCTAAAACCGCCGGATATAACAATTTTTTTGTAATTTGCATAGTTCCTCCTTATTACTTAAGGCCCTTACTGCGCGCTTATGTGGGCACGCTCAATAATCGCACACTAAACTTGGAACGGACTGAATAAAAAAGCCCCAGGCTCTGGGGCTCCTTAAGGTGAGTGTCGAAAGAAGTTATTCGCTATCGCTGTCTGCCATAGACTTCTGAAAGTCTTCTAAATCTTTATCACTTATATCCCTCATGAGGTCGATTTTATCCTTATCAATATTCTTGTCATCGGACATATATTCCCCCGTACTTATGTTGCCCATCTAGTGTAGCTACTTAACCTGGTGCTGTAAGTGAGATATCTGGTAGTGCTGGTCGGTGCCACTGGTTGCTTATCGTCTCATTTTATATTATTGTTTGTACTTATGACGGATTTAGAAGGTGTAATCAAAGGCCCGGAACAACAAGCCGGCGAATACTGGCAAAAAGCTTCAGGAATAATTAAAGATCATCCAGAATTATTAGAGCACAGAACTTCTATTGATGGTGAGACACATTTATTAATAACCCCCTCATTTAGCCCAGCTCAAAGAACTATTTACAAAAGTCATAAAGGTGGAGGAAGCCTAAGCCCTTTACTGGTGGTAAAAGAGATTAAGGGCAAAACCCGGTCCGAAACTGAAATTTATTCACAAAGCTATGCTATTGCTGCTCAAGTCAACAAGGATTGGTGTTATAAGCCCGGCATGCCATTGCTACTTGTTATTAACGACAATACCGCCAATGCTCAAATAAAATTTAACTTTTTTGGGGACGGGTTAGTCCGTTTGGACAATAGCTTTGCTGGTATCGATGATAATAATGCAGTTGGCAAGATACTCGACTACATCGATGAGTGCATGGATGCTAAGCAGGAACGCGAAGAAAATAAGCGGCACAATAGACACGTACGGCGTTGGCTAGCTGGCGGTATGGTGGCTACTTTGCTAGGCACTGGTGGATTAGCTGGTAATATTCTCGTCAATAAACGTGATGCTACACTCAGGCGTGCCGAAGCAGCCCGCGCTTTCGATGCCAGTAATGTGCAAGTTCCCGGTAACGGACCGGCGGCCGATACGGCTATCTTTGTAAAATCAGACGGCAGCTTTTTTAGCCAGGCTATTCCTGATGTACAAAACGGGGAGACATTTGTTCATCCTCGGGTTATACATGTAGATGAAGGTATATGCTACGGTGCCCTGGCAGTTAATCCATTAACAGAAGCAGTTAGATTAGTGACCGATGCTCCTGCCGAATCTATTGTAGCCACACGCGGCAGTAATGGTGATATACAACTTTGCGCCGAAAATGATAGTGACCCAAGCACATTAACTTCATATAAAGTAGCTGCACAAGTAGTAAATAACGGCTAGGCTATTTATCTGTAAGTAAGTTTATTCGTAGTGCAGAGCTTCAACAGGATCGAGCTTGGCAGCCCGATGCGCAGGATAGAGCCCGGCTAACATACCAATCATGGTGGTAACTGCGATTACAGTTAAAATGAGCCAAATGGGCAGTGTAATAATATCGTGAGCTTGAACACTCTGGCTAGCCAGTTGTTTGTTGATAAATACGTTGGCAATCCTGGTTAGGCCGTACCCTACGCCTACGCCGAACACGCCGCCCCAAAAACCAAGTAGGGAAGCCTCAAAGGTAAATAGTCTGCTAACCGTTGAGCGACGAGCCCCCACGGCACGCATCACACCAATTTCTCGGGTTCGTTCCAGGATGGCCATGACCATGGTGTTAACCACGCCAATGGCCGCGACAGCCAGGGCGATACCGCCAATGCCGCCGAGTACCAAGCCCACGACGTTAAAGATAGCTAGCTGGGAGTTGATCATACTTTCGGCATCGGCCGCCCCAACATTGAATTTCTTGATGTCGGCAGCTACTTGCTTGGCGTTTTTAGCATTATCAGCTTTCACTACCAGCTGGTCATAGCCGTTGGTGTCCACAAAGTTAGTGGTAATAAGCGACATGTGCTGGGTCGAATTACAGGCGCCGCGTGCATTTTTACAGGCTGCTTCTTGGGCTATTTGGTCGGCTTTAGTGAACTCATAATGACGCTCTTGGTTCATGCCAATCGCCCAATCCACGGGTACCCGTACAGCTGTAGAAGTGGTGCTGGTGTCCATAATGCCGACGATGGTGGCAGTTAACACTGTAGGCGGCTGCTGCAGTTTGTTGTCACAGGGGCCATTACACGGCACAGGTTGCTTTACAACCGCCCCAACGCCGCTATAGAAACTGCGGCTTTGCAAACTTATTTGCTTGCCGATTAATCCGTTATAATTGCCTTTAAAGCCAAACTTGTCCGCGTAATCAGAGGTGAAGACGGCTACGCCTTCTTTGTCACTTGGCTGGAGGTCATGGCCGGCGAGAATATTGTTATGGATCACGCCATTGGCATCAGTGGCATAAACCTGTTCCAGGGTATATTTTTTGCCGCTAAAACTCACGGCTTCAAACGCCCCAACCCGCATCTGTCGCGCCACTTCCACTACGTGCGGCACCGTTTTAATTTTGGTGATTATAGCATCGGTTAATTTGGTACAGCTGTCACAATTACCGCCACTGTGGCTGGCATCATTAAAGTCTTTGATATCTGATTTTTGCGAGACGGCTACTTGCTGAAGCATACCATTGGCTTCTACTTGGCTGCGGAAAAACGTTTTAGCGCCAGTGACGAGCGCGAGCATAATGGTCACGGACGTGGCACCAATGACCACGGCAAAAATGGTTAAAAGCGAGCGCAATTTTTGGCGCCAGATGTTGCGCAGAGCGGTAACTATGTAATCAATAAATCTCATCCTCGGTGCTCCACTAATTTTCCGTCATGGATACTGACCATGCGATGTGCCAGGCGGGCAATGGTTTGGTCGTGGGTAATAATCAGTAAGGTAATGCCTTGGTGATTGAGGTCTTGCAGTAATTTCATAATTTCGGCGCCACGGGCACTGTCTAAGTTACCGGTTGGCTCATCGGCAATAATAATACTTGGCTTTACAGCCAGTGCCCGAGCTATGGCCACCCGTTGACGTTGTCCACCAGACAGCTGCGACGGCTTGTGGTTAACGCGGTCACCCAGACCGACTGCTTGGAGGCACTCTAGTGCCCGGGCTTTACGCTGCTTGCCACGCATCTTAGCGAACACCAGTGGCATAATGACATTTTCGAGTGCTGTGTTACTGCCCTGCAAATTAAAACTTTGGAACACAAAGCCAATGTGGTGATTGCGGTAATCGGACAGCGCTCGGTCACGTACATGCGATAAATCCTGGCCGTCGACAATCACGTCGCCACTGGTTGGTTTATCCAGGCCGCCAATAATGTTCGCTAAAGTGGATTTACCCGATCCAGACGGGCCGGTAATGGCAATAAATTCACCAGCCTGGGCTACTAAGCTGACGTTATCCAGGGCATTGAGTGTTTCGCCACCAAGTTTGTATGTTTTGGTAACGTGTTTTAGTTCTATGGCGGGAGTTTTTGTTTCCATCTTAAGTTAGCTTAAGCATAAGCTTTATTGCTACTGAGTTCAAGTACTCCTTACAATTACTGTCCAGTTAACGTGGCCTGGGGCTGCATGGCTTTTTCAAGATTGACGGCTATCAGGGCCAGATCAGCAATGTCACCATCGTAGGCTAAATATTGCGGTTGCCAGGCCGGCTCAAACTTATTCTTAAACTGCTCGAGTCCGCTCGCAGAAAAGCGTTGGCCGCCCAGTGTTCTGGCCAGCCGCGCCACTGCGCCCTTCATGCTGGCTAGCGGTACAAAGCCCAGGTCAAAATACTTAAACCGTTGCTGCTGTTCCAACTGCTGAATAAGACTCATGAATAAGTACGGCATGACGCCATCGGCATCGGGCACGAAGCGCATCAGGTCCACGGTGGCTTGCTTAAGACTATGGAAAATGGGTAGCTCGTTGGCAAAAGCCAGCAGCTGGCCATCTTGGTCACGAACGGTATGTAGGGTGCAGGCCTGCAGGTAGGTTTCATCAAAGTAGCCCAGCGCAAAGCCGCGCTCTTGGCGGTTATCATGCTGTAGCCAGGCGTCGGAAACACTTTTAAGTTCCTGCATGACTGTGGCTGTATGCGGCGGCGTTAACTGGGCATAGCTATAGCCGAGTTTTTTGCCACGGTTACGCTGCCAGCGCCACCATTTGTTGTTGAGCGTTTGAGTGACAAAGTGCTGGACGTCTACCACAGCGCTGGCGCCAACTTTTATGGTGTCTAGTTCGGCAGTTTTATATAGTGACAGTGAGCTTTCTGGTATGGGCAAAAAGCAGGCCCGCAGGCCTTTAGAGCGGCAAAACGTAATAAAATTGGTTAACAATTTTTGCTGAATAACTGTGGGTGCAATCGGATCAGCCAAGGCGTAAGCAATCGAGCCAGCTACGCGGTAAGCAATAAAGCCGGTTTGGTCACTAGCCCAAAAATACTGTTTGTCCGGCGGCCAGAGTTTAAAGAAATCCTCACTACTATTGGCATGGTTTTGCAAAAGCTGGCGTATACGCTGCGTATTAAAATCATCACCAGTTGTTTCTATGTGCGTTGGTCTAAACAAGCTCCATAAGATAAACCAAAGCGTAGCTATAATCAGCGCCAATAGTGTATGAGCCAGCAGCGCACTTTGCAACGGCTCCGCAGTCTCGGTATGTACTTTAAAGATAAAGTCAGTAAAATGATGCAACAGCATTTCGACAATGCGTGAGTGCGATCTGGTGCGGGTCAGTACAAATGCACTGCCGGTAATGGCCAGTGCCACCCCCACAAGCACCACGTAAATGTCACGCCAGCGATCTTGCCAACTAAAGTAACTAGCGCCTCTATCAAACAGCGGCTTAAGCACAAACAGGCCACTAAACGTCAAAATATAGAGCGCCAACAGCCAGGCGTGTGGAAAAATTATGGCAAACTTTAGGGCTTCCATGGCGCTAATAAATAAGAATAATTGCCGGGCGCGCTTTTCGCCGCGCCACAAATGCCGACTCACGTACAGTAGGGTAACGCCGACTATAACTCCGTGCTGTGCCAGCCAGGCGGTGTCCCCAGCAAAATACAAACTGTGTACGAATTTATAAGGACGAATAGGTTCCAAGTTATTAATGATGGCCAGTAGTCCGTTGGCTCCAGCCCAGACAGCCACCAGACGCCGAATAATTTGTCCGCTACGTGGGCGGGTGGTTAGGGGTTGGCCATCGGCCGCCAGTTGGCCTATGTACCAGGTTAGCCAGACGATGATGCTGGCTTGATACAAGTACTGCATAAGGGTATTGATATGGTTGGTACTGGCCAGTTGGGTGACAAACAAGAAACCATACAGCACCTGAAAGCTGACGTAAAACGTAGAGGTTAGCCGCCTTTCTTTGAGTGCATCGTAGGTAGACACTACAAATACCAGGAGAGAAGTTACCACGGTTTCAATGGCGTGCAAAACAAAGGCTACCGACACATACTCCACGCAATTATTACCACTGATGCGGCAGGTAGTGGTAAACAAAGGATCGCCTAAAATGCCCAACCCAATGATGATGAGCCCGTAGGTTACAAGGGCTGGGAGCTTTCGACGCTTTTGTATGTGATACACGGCAGCAATAATTAAACAGCCGGCCAATATATCGCCAATCCTAAATAACCAAGCATAGGGCTGACCGGGCACTTCGTATTGGCTGATCAGGGCTGTTCGGTCGGATAGTAAAGGATTAAGTAGTGGCGCCCAAAACCAAGTGGTTCCCAGCACCAGCAGCAACCATTGCCATATGTACAGGCGTTTAAGCCGGAGAGTATGAATCATTATCTATATTGTACTGACTGCCGCACTGACTGCCAAAGCGTCTATTCCAGTTGGCTGTTAAATATATTACAGAGCTTTTGCTATATGGTGCTTACAATTATGATGCCAACTAAGAAAGCACGGGAGGAAATATGGCAGAGATGAAAAAGAAGTCGAATCGAGGATTAGCCAGCGCTGATGCTGCAACTCGGCAGCGTGTTGCTCGTATGGGCGGCAAGGCCAGCCACGGCCGCCGCAAATAAGCAGCTGATCACCCAACTATACCATTAAGAATTAACATAGAAGGGGCGTTCATTGTGAGGGCGCCTCTTTTTATTTACCCCTGTCCAGCAGCTTGCTATATTTAGGGGTGGATGGTACGGTTATATCCGTATGAAAATACTCAATGGCCGCGAATTAGCGGACTATATCAAAGAGCGCCAAGCTCGCCAAGTTCGCAGTTTGCGCCAAGCAAACCAGGTTGTGCCTCGCCTGGCAATTATTCAAACCAAGGACGACCCGGTTATTAATACCTATGTGCGACTAAAAAAGCGCTATGGCGCCGACCTTTTAATTGATGTAGATGTGCATTTTGTGCCGCAACCGGAAGTACCAGCCCTGCTAAATAAGCTCAATTCTGACGTAGCCGTGCACGGCATTATTGTTCAACTGCCGCTAACCGACCCAACTCAGACCGAAAAAATTGTTAACTTAGTGGCGCCAGACAAAGATGTGGATGCCCTAGGGACTAAGGCACAATTCGATCCGGCTACACCCATGGCCATTATGTGGCTGTTAAGCGGCTACAATATTGACCTCACGGGTAAAAAAGTGCTGCTCATTGGCCGTGGCAAATTAGTCGGCGCGCCACTAGAGCGGATGCTCAAAGATTCTGGCATTGATGTGCAAGTGGTGGAACGCGGTGTCGATAACCTGGCCAAACTTACCCTGGCCGCCGACGTTATTATCACTGCCACGGGCAGTCCGAGCATTTTGTATGCAGACATGCTTAAAACCGGCGCTGTGGTGGTGGATGCTGGCGTAGCTAGCGAGGAAGGCAAAACCGTGGGCGATCTGGCTCCAAATGTCTACGAGCGCCAAGACTTGATAGTTACACCTCAAAAAGGTGGCGTTGGGCCGCTTACGGTCTGCGCTTTATTTGATAACGTGATTCGAGCTGCACGGCGAACGGTAACTAAAGATTCATAAATAGAAGGCCCAAGTGAGAGAGAAAGCGGAAACGCGGATGCGTCCCAAACTTTCCCTCCCACCTGGAAGCCCCTGTTGCTGCCTTACGCCGCCGTTCTGGATGCCTGCGATCTCGCAGCATGCCACAAGAAATAGGCAAGCGCGGCGAAGATCACACCCAGGATGTTGCGCCAGGTGATTGACCGGAAGAATGCCCAAAGCAGGAGCATGGCCGAAGCGAAGTAGAGCACGCAGGTAGCCAGCGCATTCTTCGTCAGTTCGTACGTCTCGTACCCAGCGATCGCGACGACCACGGCAAAGAGCACGACGAAAAGTGTGCCGGCGTTGTGGCCAGAAACCAGTTGGTGCACGCTGATGAGGCCGGCGACCAAGGCGGCGATGTAGGTAATGAACTTGGGACTCATAACATGTCTCCTTGGTAGGGAACGATCAGCGGCCGGAAGGCCGGACAGGTTGGCGAAGCAGACGACGCTGGTCGCGCACGCGGTTGCGGTGATCGAGATCGAGTGCCAGCCACATGATGACTGCCATGCCTAGGGCAATGGCTGCGATCGAGGCAGGCCTGAGCACGATGCTGTGAGGTTGGTGATCGGCCAGGGCCGAAGCAATCTCGCAGAAGGCCGCGGGCAACAGCAAGCTGAGGCCGGTACGCCGCTTGTTCAGTTTGACGATGCAGACCCATGCCAGAGCAGCAAATGGGATGGCCAAAACAGCAAAGGCGGTACTGTCACTCATGAATGAGCACTTCCTTTCCGGTTGGTGTAACAGGGAACTTGTGAAGGTTCTTTGGAGCAACTGCTCGACAAAGTATAGATATAATGGCATAAAATACTAAAAATATCAATGTTTGGGTGAGGCGACTATACCATGGCAGCAAGTAGACTACGGGCTTACTATGCCCACATTTTTTATAAGTTGTGCCGAAAATCACAAAGCTTATGCCAATTAGTTCACAGCTATTTTGCTTATGCTGTGGAAAGATTAAGACGGCTTATGCTTGCTATTCGGAGAAAAGAGGATAAAGATGTGGGGGAGAAAAGCATGAATTCAATCAGTGCGTATGACGTCGCTAACGTCTTTGCTAAGCTGACAGATATTGATTCTGGAGAGGTTTTAACGAACCTAAAAATCCAGAAGCTTGTTTACTACGCCCAAGGTTTTCACCTTGCAATGTTTGATAAGCCTCTTTTTAACGACCCTATTGTTGCGTGGGAGCATGGCCCTGTTGTTGAAGATTTGTACCACAAGCTAAAGGAGCATAAGTCATCACCAGTAATGATAGCTGGCGCAATCAACAAAGACATCTCCACTGAACAAATTGAACTCCTTGTAGAGGTCTACGATGTTTACGGTCAGTTTTCAGCATGGAAACTCAGAGACATGACCCATAACGAAACTCCTTGGGCAACAACACCAAAAGGTTACGTGATTACTCACGCTAAACTCAAAACATACTTCAAGAATCAGCTCCAGTAATGGATAGACGGCATCCGCCTAAGCCGAAGAAAATGAAGGGCGTTTCGTTCAATCAGTCTCAAGTTAGAGTAGCTGAGTCCGCTAGTGCGCATAAGTCTGACCACCCAATATTTTGTTTGAGATATTTAGTAAATGGATACGACCTAGAGAAATGTGATAAAGAGCAAGCACACTTCTTCGTGAAGAAACTAGCAAATATGGCTCAATTATCATGGACAGCATTATTGCTTGGTGACCATAAAAGTGGGCTTGGTTTTGAGCCATTACCCAAGGACCAAATAAAAGCCCCATTGCCTGCAATTGTGACCAAGGATATAACTAGTATGCAAGTTATAAGATTTAAGCGTGACTACAGAATTATAGGTTTCAGGAGTGACGATACCTATAGAATTACACATATAGAGTTAGACAGGAGTGCTTATGACCACGGTTGATAAGTATATAATATAGGTATGAGCAAGAAACTATTCAAACGACTAATCAAACGTGCTTCCCAGCCCGTCCCAAAAGAACAAGGTAAATCGGTACAGTCCTGAAGTTATAATAAAAACAAAACTGGTTAAGGTAAGACTCTGTAGGTACTTCGGGCTAACGGCGTGATGAGTGCCATCTATTGACCGCTTTAGTTGGCTCCAAAAGCCCTCGATGGTGTTGGTGTGGACGTTGCCACGTATATATTCAAGCGTTGAATGATTAACCGTTGTGTGGTTGCAGCCCGCTTGCATTCAGAAAAATGATTCGCTTTCGCTCTTTTGAGCTCATCAGTATGAATACACATTCATAAAACGAAAACGACAAATAGACAGAGATAAAGATACACAAAGCAGCCAGGGAGGTGGCAAGGCTTTGATATATCAATATCACTGCCTATTTGCCATTCTCGCTTTACCGAGAACTTTTCTCGACCGTCAGTGTCAGTTGGCGTCCTGCACAATAAACCCAAACGTCAGGTCATCTTGGTCGCGGAGGTAAGGGAACAGACCCACGTAGGAGGTGCTCAAGCGCCCGGCCGCGATCTTGCTGATGACGCTTTCCAGGTGCTGTTTTGCCCGATCTACGTCTGTAACGCGCGTGTCGATGTCCAAGGCTGCTGCCCGGAGTTCGAGCACGTAGCCCTTGACACCGTCTAGGTCTGTCAATTCGATGGCTACTTGCCTGGTTGCGTCAGCGAAAGCCTGCTGGTCCATGATCTGTTTGGTGATGTGGCTCATTGGCGTGAACCTTGCAAGGTTGCTGTTGAAGGTGATGATCACCCGGCGGAATGGCCATTCTGTCTGCGGTGTTGCGAGAACACGCTTGTCTCCACGCAAGGGGAACAAGTCCAACAGATTCTGGGTCGCCCAATCGATGGTAACCTGAACCCACTCTGCAACGGCAGCTGAATTCGTGACGTTGTCACGATACTCAACCGACATGTCAAAACGGTTGATGTTGCAGCCAAAGACGCCGTCATGTTGCATAATGCGACCCCTAAGGGGCAGCACTGCATCGCGGTGATCCTCTGAGTTAAAGGTGCCTGTCTCTTCGTTGATTCCGGTTATAGCCGTATTGAATTCGAACGTGAGAGTCTGATTGGTCATGTTGGCTCCTGCTTCAACTCACCTGACTGTTTGTCCCAACTGACGTTGGCGCGTATCCATAATGAACACACAAAGTGAGATACCAAGACGCATGGGTGTCCTAGTAACTCACTTTGTGTTTCTGTCTATTTGTCAAATAACACCTTTGGAACCCATTGGCTCAACAAAAGCAAACATTATATTACCATATAATCATAAAAAAGTCCACAATCTGTTTGGACGGTTACCGCTTTCGCTCTTTTGAGCTCATCAGTATGAATACACATTCATAAAGCAGAAATGACGACCAGACAGGAGTTTAGGGTAGAGGGATGACCACAAGGGTCAAACGTCTAGTTTCCTAAACTGCTCCCTGATGGTCATTTTTGCGCGCGATAACGCTATCCGTTATCGCACAAGCGTGGGGTCTGTTGAGACGCCGGCAGCTTGTTGAAACTGAGGATGTTCTTGAACGACGAGAAGAGCGGCACACGCCAACCCTTGATTTGCACGCTGTACGTCGTCTCGGGCTGGATCTTGCCGTAGGCGTCGGCAGTGTTAAACCGTGTCTTGCCGAACAGCGAGTCCTTCATGACAAACGTGCCACCACTGGTGTAGATGCGGTATTCGCCGCCGTTTTGGGTAGCTACGCGCTCCTTGCTGCACACCGTCAGCACGCGAGTGCTGATGTGGTTGTAGTTGTGGAAGATGGCAGAGATGCCGACTACGAGGGCCAAAACGACCGCCGCAATGGCAACTGCACAACCCGCGCCCTGGAAATTCTCTCGACGACGAGCCCGATACTGGTTCGCATCACTAGTTCTCATGGACATAGGGTCTTCCTTTCTCCTCTCCTCGGCATACAGCCTAAGGTGTTTATCCTAAACACACAAGGTGAGGAACAAAAGTACAATAATTATACGTTTGGTGCTCACCTTGTGCTTTGTCTGGTTGTCAAATAACACCTTTGGAACCGATTGGCTCAACAAAAGCAATGTAGATAATAACATAAAAATGCGCAAAAGTCCACATCTCTACAGATGTGCATGCTACACTAGGCTCATGAAAATTGGCGTCTTTGACTCGGGGGTAGGGGGCAAATCGGTAGCTAATGCCATCTCTCGGGCGCTGCCGCAGCATCAGGTTATTTTTATGATGGATAGCGCCCATTTTCCGTACGCCACAAAAACTCCACAAGAAATTCATGGCTATGTGGTGCCGATACTGACAGACCTGGTGGGGCAGGGGTGTGAGGTAATAGTGATTGCCTGTAACACCGTGTCTACTAACCTTATTGATGAACTTCGCGAGACTTTGCCAGTGCCGCTAATTGCCATGGAGCCCATGGTCAAGCCAGCTGCCGAACAGACCAAAAGCAAGGTTATTGTCGTGTGTGCCACACCGACCACCCTGGCTAGCCCACGTTACCAATGGCTCAAAGACACCTACGCGTCAGGTATAAAAGTGCTGGAACCGGATTGTAGCAACTGGAGCTACATGATTGAGACCAACCAAATAGATAGGCAAAAAATCCACGACCAAATAGACCAAGCCTGCCAGGCTGGGGCGGATATGATTGTGCTGGGCTGTACCCATTACCACTGGATTGAGGACATTATTACAGAGGTGGTGCAGGGCAGGGCACAGGTGATCCAGCCGGAGCAGCCGGTGATCGAGCAACTAAAAAAGGTAATGGCTAGTTTATAACTTTTACGGCCGCTTGGAACTGTTCGGCGCGGTCTTTGTAATTCTTGAACATACCAAAGCTGGCGCAGCCCGTAGACAGTAGCACCACGTCGCCAGGGTGGGCGGCGCCTTTGGCCTGAGCCACAATATCGGCCATGGTGTCGCCACCTTCTATGATGTTGGTATAACCGGCAGTTTTAAGCGCCTCGGCAATCTTTGGTCCTTGATCACCAATGGCAATCACGGCACGAACATTGCTGGTGGCTACCACATGCGCCAGTTCGTCATAATTAGAACCTTTGTCGGATCCACCCAAGATACAAATCTTTGGTTGGACAAAAGCCTGAATAGCCACCATGGCTGTCTCCGGTGTGGTGCCAAACGAATCGTCGTAATACGCTACGCCATCTATCTCTCGGACCAACTGCAAACGGTGCTCTAGCCCCGCAAAGCTGGTGATCACTTTTTTGGGGGCTATGACATCATGGCTGGTCAATTCCCAGGTGGCAGCAATGGCCGCGCAGATGTTTTCTAGATTGTGATGGCCCAGCAGGGCAACTTCATCGGTGTTACAGATGGCAGTAGTGGCCATATAAATAGTGTCGCCATAGACGTAAGCACCAGATTTATCGCTTGGCGCCTCTGTTGGCGGCGGAACGTCATAGACGATTTTGCGGGCAGGGGAGGCACCGGCAATTTCGGCCGAATGCGCACTGTGGTGATTGTACACCGCCAAATCTTCTGGCTTCTGCCAGCGAAAGAGCTGTTGCTTGGCAGTCACGTATTCTTCCATGTTGGCGTGCCAGTTTAGGTGTTCTGGCACCACCATCAGGCAAACAGCAATGCCTGGTGAATACTTGAGATCAATTAGTTGAAAATTAGCCAGTTCTAGCACGATGTAATCATTTGGCTGGATGCCAGCCTCGAGCATGGACAGTGGGGGAGTGCCAATATTACCACCTAGGTGTACCCGCTTCCCCACCGCTTCTAAGATTTTGGCAATCAGCGTGGAGGTAGTACCTTTGCCCTTGGTACCCGTTACGCCAATTATATTTTTACTGGGGCAAATCTTAAAAAATTCGTTAGTCACAGTAGTGACTTTACTAAGTATAGTCGCATCGTTGTCGTTGGCAGCCAGAATGTCAGCAGGGTGGACCGACGGCCCGCGCACCAACAAATCAAACTCCCCTAGTCCGCCCAGGTAATCTTTGCCCAACTGCCCGACTGCACCAACTGGTACCCGTACCTGCTCGTCGGCGTCGCAAATAGTCAGCTGGTTGTCTGGCTGACTCCAGTACTTAAAGGCCGCTTCTCCCTGCGCCCCATACCCCAAAATGGCTACCCTCATGCCGCTATTATCACTGAAAGTTTCACCAGTGGCAATCATAAGTTTTTAGGGCATATAAACCCCATGCTACTATTAACACTCATGAAGGAATTAATATTCTCTACTGGCAATGCGGATAAATTTGCCTCAGCGCAGAGTGCATGTACGGAGTACGGGCTGACGTTTACTCAGTCCAAACTAGACATTGATGAGATCCAAGGTGAGAATTCTGAGCGTATAGCCCGCGATAAGGCCAATAAAGCGTTTGTACTAGTCCAGAAACCGCTAGTTGTCACCGATGATTCTTGGGCATTCTTGGGCCTAAATGGTTTCCCCGGAGCATATATGCGTTCTATGAATCATTGGTTTACACCGGAAGATTTTCTGCGATTAACGTTGCCACTCCAAGATAGGCAGGTGTTACTTAAGATGTATGTTGTTTATCAAGATGCGCAGCGGCAAAAACTATTTACAGGTGAGGTTAGCGGAAAGCTTTTAAAAGAAGTACGCGGGCATTCAGACAATCCAAGTCATTCTATCGTTTCACTAGATGGAGATAACGGACTAAGCATCGCAGAGGTGTATGAACAAGGCACAAATCTTTCCCAGCGTCAAAGTGCCATTATCTGGCATCAGTTTGCAAAATGGTACACAGCAATCTAAATTAGCTCTACGACTTCACTGTTTACTGCTCGCCGCCATGCTTGACCAAAAGCCCTATGGCCCCACAAGGAGTACAGTGTCCTTTTTACCTAAGAGATTATAAATGCTGTTTAACGAGTTCGGCTACCTGCCGGGGGGTCATATCGGCCTTTAAGATCACGGCCTCTACGCCAAGTTTTTTTACATCATCTGGAATTTCTTGCTCGCCCACATTGGTCAGGATCACTACCTTAATCTTTTTGCCCCAATCGGTTTTGCGCATAGCGGCCAGCATTTGGTCACCGGTCATCTCTGGCATCATCAGATCCAGCAGAATCATGTCTGGGTTCATTTTCTCGGCCAGCTCCAAACCCAGCTTACCGTTTTCAGCGGTTTCTACCGTAAAGCCCTCGGCCTCGAACTTAATCCGATACATTTGGCTTATGGCTTGGTCGTCTTCTACAATTGCAATTTTTGCCATATTTCTAATCGTACGGGAAGTTGAGACTTAACTCAATCGTTAGTTAGCTGGTTGCGGCTTGGCGATGGTTTGCTGGACAATCTCCAATACCTGGTGGGGCGTGTAATAGGCTTTGACAATATACTTCTCGACGTTTAGTTGGCGGACCCTTGGTGGGACCTCATCTTCGCTAATATTGGTCAGAATAATCACTTTAATGTCCTTACCCCAATCTGTTTGGCGCAGTTCCTCGAGCATCTCGTCACCGCGCATTTCGGGCATCATAACGTCGAGCATTATCAGATCGGGCTTGAATGTTTTGATCAGTTCCAGGCCTATCTTGCCATTCTCGGCTATTTTGACTTGGTAGCCCTCGGCATCCAGCTTAATGCGATACATATCGCTGATTGCTTGGTCGTCTTCTATAATTGCTATTTTTTGTGCCATGTTTTTTCCTATTCAAAAAGCGAGAGCAACTAGGGCCGCTACACGAAAGGCCGTAATTGTTCTCGCTTTGGTCTGATAAAAGAACTACATCTGATTCTAGCGCTTATGGTTGGCTTGTCAAGCGGAGGCCACGGCATCAGCGTTACTGGAAGCATTGGTGCCCAGAATTTCTTTGATGATTTCTAGCACCTGCCCTGGCGTATGGTGAGCTTTGACTATGTAGCGGTCTACGCTCAAAAACCGTAGGATATGAGGCGCCTCGTCTTTGCTGATATTGGTCAGCACAATCACCCGAATATTACTTCCCCAATTGGTGGCGCGTAGGCGCTGGAGCATTTCATCCCCGCTCATTACCGGCATCCGCAAATCAAGCAAGATAAGATCGGGAACGAACTCCTTGCACAGCTGCAAGCCCTCTTTCCCGTCATGAGCTGTCTTAACCTCATAGCCAGAACTCTTGAGCTTAAACTCATACATACTACAGATGGGGATATCGTCTTCTATGACGGCAATTTTGGTTAGTTGTGTGTCAAACATGATATTTTCGATAAACTAAGTGCTTATTCTTGACATATTACACGTCTTATGTTAAACTCACAAGCAGTTCTTTAGTAAATTAATGGCGACACAAATTCCTATTCAACTTTAGGAGTCATTGTGGCGTCATTTTTTAATTTACATAGGCAAGGTAATGACAGACTTCCAGAATCCCATCGAACAGTTTCATCCGGCAGTAGCTGCCGAAGGCTTAACTTGGCCTGCAGCAATACCCAAACAGGTTAATGATAGTAATGTTGAGCTCTTCCCACGTGAAGATAGTTTAGCCATTCATACAGCTCATATAGCACGACACACCCCCGATGCGCTAGATGAACTACCTGCAGAAGAAGTTGGAGTAATTGATTTTGACGCTGAGAGTCCCACTTTTCTTGGCAAGTTGCGTACTGTTATTGCAGCTATCCGAAGCGACTGGAAAAGAGAGTCAAACGCTGGCAAAGTATGGCTAGTATCAGCAATGGTTGGCCAAGCTGGCGAGCGTACACACTTATTAACTGAGGCAACCATTGCCCCTATTGCTGCACATGTTTTGCGGAGTACTCATAGTCCGTGGATGACCGGAGTTGCTTTGTTCAGTATGGTTGGAGCCGCCCAAGAGGGTATTGCTGCAACTTGGGTTGAAGGTATGCATCGCGCGCCAGAGACAACAGAAGCCGTTTATACTCAATTTCCGAAAACTATTGAACTGGCCGAGGATTTAGGCGCTGCCACAGATCGTAATTTGTTATCAAATGTTCGTGAAGGTATTTCAAGTTTTGCTACCTATGGCGTTACGCCGTACGTTGTTGCTGAAAAGCTGGCAAATCCAGAAACTACCAAGAAACAGAGCCATATTACCGCAGCTGTTATGAGTGGTAAATGTGCTGTTACTGGTTTTGTACTTGGTGTTGGGGTAGGTGAGTTTGCTGTTCACAATCCAGCGGTTGGAAATCATGTTGTGAATTGGTTGGAGAAACCTTGGATATGGTGGGGTATCACTGCAGTTCTTGAAGGTCCGCGACTAATTAATAAACGCCTACAACGTAGAAAAATGCGTATGGCCGAGGCCGAAAATGCTTCCACAGAGGCTGTAATAGACAATGAACAATTGGAGGAAAGTTAATCATGCTTGATGTACAACCCAGAGACGGCTTAATGCCAGGTTATGATAATTCGTTCGACAATGAGTCGCGATACGATTTGAGTCAAGAAGAACTTAATCTCCTAGAGACGGAGCTAGTTGAAAAAGCAAGAGCTATGACGGACCAAGAGTTCTGTGTCGCGTGGGTTACCCCAACTAGTCGGTTTGCTAACTTTATTCGCACCAAAGAAGTAAAAGAATTCCCTGAAGCAGCTGAAGTTGATGACTACTACGATAACCATCAACTATACTTGGCCTTGATAGACCTGCGGGGCGAAGGTAAGTTAGTTCATGCAGCTTCAATAATGGATTTTGACGATCATGCTTCTGATCCCATGGAAGCAACAGAATATGATGAAAGAACAGGCTTTTATACCATTGATAGTTTGATTGCTCGCGGTAATTTTACAAAAGATGAGTTTGTAGCTTATTACCAGGCACAAGGGGCAGATCTTGGCTCATCCATCTCAGTAGAAGTCAATTTTAAGATTCGTAAATTAGTAGAGCCTTTCTTGGGGTTGGGGACTGCTGATCTTGCCTACTTAAGCATATTTAACGCACTTATTGATAAAGGAGCTTCCAGAGAAAACACAGTAGTGTTTGCGTCTATCAATGAGCAACAAGCAAAATCATTAACGCGCAACGGCTTTAGGTATGCCCCATTAATGGATCGAACAGATTTTGATACAGAAGAGGGCGAGCTGGGTAAAGATTCGCTACCCGTAGCTATTGATTTTTCCAGCGCATACGATGTACTCGCTCCCTTACAAGTCAAATTAGCAGAAATCCACGTCTAGTTTTAGGCGCCGCGACTTATCCAATATTTCTTAAAGTATTTTGTGGGCACATAAGATTGCTTAGCCTTTTTTAAGCCCGATAAGCCCAAATCTTGTTCCCAGTTGACAATCTTCGACTTTTTTACCAGCGATTGTGCAGCTTCATTGATTAAGACTACACCAGCGCCTAAATAAACATCGTTGAGTGATTTTTCAAAATGACAGAGGGTATATGTCTTGTTGATGACTTCATGAATCGAAAATCCATTCAACTTGCCATCTATGCGGCACAAAGTAAGGTGTAAATTGAAGTGGTCAGAATTACTAAGCAATCTATTTATGGCAATGTATTCAAGGCGAACCTTTTGTATGGGTTGTGTTGAGTGTTTTTCCCAAGCTCTGAAAATCGCTAACATCTCTTGTTGCAAGCTTGGCGTTATTGTATTGGTTGTTGTTGTTTCTAATCTTGATCCTAGGATTTCTTTGGTGCTGTTAAAGAGATTCCTTTTGTTTTTATATTTTTTTCCAGACATATCCGCTAATTTCTTCAAAAAGTACACATAGTCAAAGCTGCCTCTATCTTCGGCAAGGGCTAATCCACCATGGTGTTTTATGGATCCAATAACTATCTCGGGCACGAGGTCGAGTTGTGGAACATCATCGAGCAGTATCCTAAGAGAATCATCCATTTTATTTGTTCCGAGTATGGAATATATAAACTGGCCAGCTTTTAAATAATCGGGCAGTTTAATGACGAGGTTGTTATTTAGCCAAGCAATCCCTGCTCGACCGTTTGTATTCCAAGAGAACAAGTTAATGAAGCTGAAGTCTGAGTACGGCTCATACTTATGAGTGAAGTTGGTTATTTCGTCCTGAACCTTTAGATCAATAGGCGAAAAGTTTGGGTATTTTGATATCACTAGCGAATTATTATATATGAATATGAGCCTACATTGCTTTCAAATGTGATATGGCTTGTTCGATTTCTCTGTTATTCTTAGATGTAGCTTATGCTTACCGATTTAGTAATTGCTATAGTCTGTACCATTATCATGTCCATTCTCGGACTAGTGATAGTGCTTAGAAATCCAAAAAATACGACCAATTTACAGTTTGGCTTTTTGTCATTTTCTATATCTGCCTGGTCTGTTTTTAACTACTTCTCTGGTGGGAGTTCGACTAATCGTTTAGTATTACAACTTGTTTTCTTCTTTGGGGTACTCACGGCCTATTCCCTGATAGTATTTATGCTTAACTTCCCGATTAGTATTTCCGCGAGTCGTTTTATTAGTCGAGTTTTAACATATGCAACGGCCATTATGCTGGTTGTGGTTTTTCTCCCTGGGTTTATAAAAAACATTACAAAAGATAACATCGAAACAGGCAGTCTATATATTGTTTTTATTGTCTATGCCTTGATCGCTCTCGGTTTACTGGCATTCTTAGCATCTGTGCAAATTAGAGCCTCAAAGACTAAAACATCAAAGCAACAAGCAAAGCTCATAGCTCTGGGAGTTATGCTCTATGCTGTGTTTGCGCTTCTGTCCAATGTCATCATCCCTTTATTTGTTGATAATTGGACAAGCTCAAGGTTTGGTCCCGTTTTTTCACTGTTGCTTGTAGCCATGGTTGCGTACAGCATTGTGAAGCATAGGCTGTTTGATATTCGATTGATCGTGGCCAGGTTTTTGGCATACGTTCTACTGCTCGCTAGTTTGACTACCACCTACGCGATCATTGTTTACGCATTTACGCAGAAAATTACTTTCAGGGGCGATCTAAGCTTTATTAAGAATGCGATACCTTTCGTGGCAGCTATATTAATTGCACTCAGTTTCCAGACTGTAAAAAAATTCTTTGATCGAGTGTCAAACAAATATTTTTATCAAGACGCTTATGACCCGCAGCTGTTTCTTGATGAACTAAATAAAATACTTGTTTCAACAATTGAAATTAAGACTTTGCTGGAGAAAGTAGCTGACCAAATAAACCTCAATCTTAAATCTCAGTTTGCAATATTTAGTATCAAAAGTACTCCTCACACTGATAGCCGTAGTGCTGGTAGTCCAGGCACGTTACGGGTAGATAGCGATGGTGTTCATGAAGTAATTACTGCCATGAGTAGCCTCAGACAAAAAATTATAGTTGCCGATGATATTGAGGATGAAGCAAACTTAAAGAAATTATTAACTAAACATAATATTGCCATGCTTCTCCGATTAACAAGTTCTGGAAAAGATTCAAAAGAAAGTGTTGGCTACTTGTTGCTGGGCGCCAAAAAAAGTGGCAGTCCTTATAGCAACAATGACACAAAAATTATGGGCATTATCACCAATGAGTTAGTCATCGCCATTCAAAATGCGCTACGTTTTGAGGAGATCCAGCAATTCAACCTGACCTTGCAGCAGAAAGTGGACGATGCCACACACAAACTTCGGCAGACCAACGAAAAACTGAGGCAACTGGATGAGACCAAGGACGAGTTCATTAGCATGGCTTCGCACCAACTGCGAACGCCGTTAACTAGTGTGAAGGGCTATGTCAGCATGGTGCTGGAAGGTGACGCCGGTAAGGTGAGCAAATCGCAAAAAGATCTGCTGAATCAAGCGTTTACGAGTAGTCAGCGCATGGTTTACTTGATTGCAGATCTGCTCAACGTCTCACGTTTGCGCACCGGAAAATTTGTGATTGACGCCAAACCTACAAACTTGGCTGATGTAGTACAAGGTGAAATCGGTCAGCTGATAGAAACTGCTAAAGGCCGTAACTTGGAGCTAACCTACCACAAGCCAGACCACTTCCCTGTGCTAAATCTGGACGATACTAAAACCCGCCAGGTAATTATGAACTTTATAGATAACGCCATTTATTACACCCCTGCCAAAGGGCATATTAAGGTGAATTTGGCCGAGAGCGATGATGCCGTCGAGTTCACGGTGGTTGATAATGGCTTGGGTGTGCCTAAAGCTGAACAGCACCATTTATTTACCAAGTTTTATCGGGCTGGTAATGCCAAAAAAGCCCGGCCAGATGGCACGGGACTGGGACTATTTATGGCCAGAAAAGTTATTGTCGCCGAAGGGGGCGCCGTGATCTTTAAGAGTGAAGAAGGCAAGGGCAGTACCTTTGGCTTTAGCTTCCCCAAGTCCAAGTTGCTGGTACATGACAGCCCCGCCAAAAATTCTCCAGCCGTTGCTACCAAGTAAAAGCTTTTATCTATGAGTTAATTCTCACAGATTTTCACGGTTTATTGCTAGTATTATAGGTAAAGTATTACGGAGGTTACTATGCGACGGATCTTGATGCGTTGGCGAAAAACAGGGGTCGGGCTAGTGGTGGCGTCTGTGCTACTAGCGGCTGGGGCTGGAAACTTTTCACGGCCCGCTATAGCCCAAACTGGCAATCAACGCGACTGTGACAGCAACGCAGTTATTACCTGTGGGGCCTTGACCGTCGATGAGCTCAAGAGCAAATACCAAGCCAACAGTAGTGTTCAGGCCATTTATAAAGAGTTTGGCATAACTAGCCTGCAGTCCTTGGATGGATTGGTGGCTGGCTCCGTGACGCGTGATGGCCAGGTGTTGGTTAATAATAAAGTGGTAGCAACGAATGCCGTGACGGCTGGTCGGCAAAACATGCCGGGTAGTACCCCTATAGCCAACGGCGCTGCTTTTAAGCGAGCACCAAGCGTATCGTTTGCCAGTGGCGTGACCTCACTTCCGGCCCTGGTGAGTATAGGCCGAGACAATACTTTTGCTTTTGCCGTACTTACCTCTTGCGGTAATCCGGTTATGGCTACACCAGTGGCTAAGCCGCCTCAACCAAAACCTCAGCCGCAGCCCAAACCAGCACCCAACTTTACCATTACCAAACAGGTGCGGGTAAAAGGCACCACTAACTGGCAAGGTGATGTTAAGGCCAATACCAATGATCACGTGGAGTTTAAGGTAGTTATTCATAATACCGGCAACGTAAGTCTCATTAACACCCAGCTGCAAGATACACTGCCAGACGGTTTGTTTCTGGAAAGCAATAGCGTGGTCATCAATGGTCAGCATGACTCCAGCACTTTCTTCCATACACTAATGAGCTTGGGTGAGCTGAAAAAGGATGGTACCGACACCATTGTGTTCGAAACGTTTCTGAGCAATAGCGCGGTAGGCTGCGGCAAAGACCGGCTTAAAAACGTAGCCATGGCTAAGACTAGTCAGCTGCCAGCCAAGCAAGCCACGGCCACAGTTCAGGTTTGCCAGCCGCAAGTATTGGCTACTACAACACCGATTGCTACGCCGCAATCTCCGCAGTCTCCAGCTCCTCCTACAACCATAGCTGCTACGGGCGCCAGCAATCTTGTGCCTTTATTTGTCGCCACCAGTCTAGGTGCTGGCCTGGCCTACAACGTCTTTATCCGTGTTCGCCGTCTACCGGTATAACGTTTGGCATAAGCGATTTGCACTCAGCTTAAGATTGTTATGCTAAATATTGACATTTACTCTGTTATGTGATATATTTGGAACATCCTAACCTTAGGTGTGGAAGAAGTTCCGTTACTAGAGAAATCAGCGTTAGACAAGCAGAACTCCGTGTAAACGAAAATCTGCTGCTTTTACGTCTGGTTTCACCAGGAATCTAAGGATATAGGGGTGCCTTAACAAGTTGAATCATTACAGAACAGTTATTATCTGTTAACGGATATAACCTTGGACAGACCATCTAATACTAGTACTCCTGTGATAACAGGGGTAGTTTATGCGTGCTAGGCACGCATGGCTAGTGTTAAGGCGGTCTGTCCACGGTTGAGGCATTAATTGCCTCCCGAAAGGCAGATAAGCAACTACAAAACCTATGCAAATCAAAAGATATTTCCGAACCATGTGAAATGAAAGACATCTTTGCCGATAAATTTTGTCGGCTTAGATGTCTTTCATTTCACAATGGAAATCCTGTGCTTGCCTGTATGTGGAGCAAAGGAGAAAGGCAATCTGCAATATCCCTCAACGCATACCAGCGCAATAGGAAGGAATCGGAAATGCCCATCAATGTCACTGACATTGTCACCGCCGCAGCCGACGTCGAGAAGGACGAGGACAAGGCCGCCCAGAAGCGCATCGCCGCCATCATCAATAGGATGGTTCGCGTGTACAACTCGGGTGGCAATACCACGGTCTTCGATTCGGTCGAGCTGCTCCTCGGCATCAAGCCGGGCGGCGTCAAGGAGCTCCTCACCCAATTGGGCATTACCCTGCCCAACGAGGACGAACCCGACAACACACCGCGTGCGTTAAACGCACCCGGAGCCTCACGCAGGAACATCCACAACTGGGTGGACGTGTACGAGAACCGAGAGGGCACTGTCAAGTCGACCGATGTCGACAAGGTCCTGGCCGGCGACATGGTGAAGATCAACGAGTACAACCTCGCACCGATCTTCGCTAATGACGACCCGAGCCAGATCGTCGGCTACTACAAGCGACCCGTGCCCGCTCCGGCGCCTGCCCCGACCAACGACACCGTCGTGGTTGCCGGCAAGCGTGGGAAGCCCGACACGGTCATCAACAGAGTTGACTACCAAGCGAACTCGGCTGCATACCGCGTGCTCGAGCACCACCCCGATGGCACGCCGAAGCGAGTCGCCAAGTTGCCCCGAGTTCTCTAGGAACCAAGACGAAAGCCCGGAAAGCTAACTAAATTTCCGAGGGGGCGTTCCGAACGAGCGGACATGCTTTGGCATGAGAGAATGTCATGTTCTCTACGTCCACGAAGTCGTACAGTTCACCTAAGACAGGAGGTGACCAGTTGGTCATCAAGTTACTACTGCTGATCATGGCCGCCGCATCCCTCGCGCTTGTGGTGGTTAGCTGGAAAAGAAAGGTGGCCATTGGTCGCCGCTACCACTACTTCAGGGCACTGCCGATGACTGCGGCCGCCGCTGTGGTGTTGGTAATCGCTGCCACACTTGCGTGGTCAAACACGCACGCGGACGGCCAGACGGTTACTACCACGACCACTACGTCGTCGACCACGGTTGGTCTCCCGACCAACGGCTCCATCCCCAAGGGCGGAGTCACCATCAAGGTCAGCGACGAGGTGATCAAGAAGATCACAGTCCGTACGGCATCGTTCGACTGCCCGACGCTGGTTACCAGCCACGGCGGAAGCACGATGGCCTCACTCAACGAGACGGTTGTTGTCCCCAGCGTGAACGTGTACAAGGATGTTTCGACCAGCCGCAAGGCCTCGGACAACCTCGACACGCCACTGCCGGGCAAGACGCCGACTCAGCAACGGGACTACCTGCGAGCCCGCATCTGCGAGAACGCCCTTTTGGGTGGCTCGTGGGCGAACATGCTCGCTGGGTTGAACTTCGACGGCATTTCGGTGCTGAAGCAAAACCCATGGTTGCGCCAGTTCGCTGACGTGTCCAAGGTGAACGATCGAGCGGAGTACTACTTTCCGTTCATCAACATCAAGTCCCCCGAAAAGACGCTGACCGATGCCCAGAAGGTCCTCGCCGTCCGGCGCAACATTGCCTGGCAGCAAGAGGCCGAGCTCATCGGGACGCTCATCGGGCAGTTCCAGATCGTTGGTGACCAAGCGCCTACAAGCGTGCGGAACTGGCATCTGGCAATGCACGGAAGTGAGGTCAAGGCCCACGCGTTCCCCGAAGTCGGGCTCAACCCCCTCCAGGAGAACCGTCCGGCGTTGGTAATTCGGTTGATTGACAAGGGCGCTTGCGCTCCTTGGCTCGCAATCGGTGCCAACCTGGAAGACAAGCGACCGGAAGTCTTCATGGAAGCTCCGAAGCTCGTCTGCCAACGGCCTAAGCCCAAGCCGCGTCCTGGTACGCCTGGTTCGACGAGCCCTCACCGGCCGCCGACACACGGAACGACCACGACCACCCGGCCGGGGACGACCACGACCACTCAGCCGACAACGTCGACCACAGTGGTTTGTTCCTCCGGCAAATGCCAGCCACCAAACACAGTTGCACCACCCCCAATAACGGCAGCGCCGTCTACCACGACAACCACGTCACACGGCGCTGGACAAGGTGGTTCCGGTACTGGTGAGTCGACAAACACGACGACTCCGTCGCCGACGTCTGTACCTTCGGGCACGACGCCGACTTCTACCGCTACCGGCGGGGATACTGGGGCTCCGCCTCCGTAAGCCGCTGTAGCGACGAGTTTGCGCCTATTGCGCAAAATAGACTGGTCTCTCGCCCATCCCTCTAAGTACGTATGCCGCTCACCCGGTGTACTTAGCTGTCTAGTAAGGGAGAAACAAAATTTCGAGCATCCGCTCGAAATGCGAGTGAGGTTCCTGGGACGTCATGTTGACGTGCATCCTTTGGATTCGTGAGAATTCATAAAAACCAGGTCGATTTGCATTGGTCATGATCGCACCCTCACGGGTTGCTTGAACATGGAGCTGTAGTTGCGCTCAAGCTGGGGCTGTTTGGTTCGAAATTTGATCTCCTTTTGGAGACCACCTTTCGATATCAAATAGCCCCGCTTTACCCATGTTTTGTAATGATTTAACTTTACCTCCGCCAAAAGCAATTGACGAAGGAGAAGCTAGGTTCATTAACAATTGAAAACAATTAAACGTAAGCATATTGACATTACGTACAAGTTGTGATAAAGTAAGCTTAAACTGTGTGGTGGGTCGTTTATGGTAAGCAAACGACGCCCGGGCGGTTCATGGTCTTTAACAACTCGGTAAGCAATAAAAGTGTGGTGGGATACATTAATTATTTAGGAGGTGTTATGAATATATTCAAACACTTGCCAAAACAAGCTGTTGCCGTGCTATCTGCCATTGTCATAATGGTTGGATTAAGCTCACCAGCAATGGCTGCTTTTGGCCCAGACCGTCCTACCAAGGCATGGAGTCCTACGGTAAGCGGTTTTGACCACGTAACTTTCAACTCATTTACTGGCGTCGGCAACGGCGTTGGAGACGAGCGTGATTTTATGCGTGGCATACAAGTTGGTCGCGACAGTACTTGGACTGATCCAGTCAAAAACGTGTCGCAGGACGCAGAAGTAGAAGCAAAAATCTACATACATAACAACGCCGACGCTACTTTAAATGATGCCCCTGGCAACCCTGGTGTTGCCAAGAACGTAACCGTTCGTGTGGCATTACCTAGTGGTGCTAAGCAAACTCAAGAAGCTACTGCTTTCATTAAGGCAGATAACGCTCAGCCTGGTACGGTAACAGATACCTTAACTATGACTGGCGCTAACAATGGTTTCTTTCAGTTAGCTTACGAAAACGGTACAGCTCAAGTTCACGACCAAAGTGGCCATGTCACTGCCTTAACAGCTGCTCAAGAGCAAGCCTTGACAGGTACCGGTTGGAACATGGGTGACCAAAAAGGTTGTTTCGCATTCGTAAAGGAAATTACCTTTAAAATGCGAGTTCAAATGCCAGAGCACTCAATCTCTAAGCAAGTTGCCCTTCCTGGTCAAACTGCTAAAGATTGGACCGAGAAAGTAAATGTTAAGCAAGGCGACACCGTCTCTTGGTTAGTTACTTTCCGAAACGCTGGTAAGACTGAGCTTGATCACATCAAGATCGTTGACGATATTCCGGTTGGTTTAACAGTTGTTCCTGGTACGGTAAAACTTACCAACGGCAACTACCCAAACGGCTATGTCTACGCCGATAAAGACGTTGTTCAAGCCAATGGTCGCCAACTCAATATAGATATTGGTAACTATCTGCCAGGTGGCGCAGCTTACATTTCTTATCGAACAACTATCGATAAGACGGCTGAGCCGGTATGTAAGCCTATGGCTTTGGTTAACAAAGCCTTTGCTACACCTGCAGGTTACGGTGCTGTTTGGGATGTCGCTGAAGCTGATGTTGCCGCACAAAGTTGCGCAACCACTCCTCCAGCCACTCCTGTCACTACCACGAGCTTGCCAAACACTGGTGCTGGAAACGTAGTTGCAATTTTTGCCGCTACAACCGCCGCTGGTGCTGTTGCTTACCGATGGTTTGTCGGTCGACGTCTGTCTCGTCGATAAACATGTCAACAGTGGTTGACCTGTGAAAACCACTAGCATTTTTGCAAAAAATATGCTAAGGTTTTAAATAACGAGCAAGACTGACCGCTCTAACTTCTGAGATCCCCTTCTAGTAATAGGAGGGGATTTCTTTTTGGCCTCTGTTATGGTATGATCTTGCGGACTAGCGCCGAGTAACCCGGCCCCTTCGTCTAACGGTTAGGACACCAGGTTTTCATCCTGGCAACAGGGGTTCGATTCCCCTAGGGGTCACCACAAGAGACTCATCATTTGATGGGTCTTTTTTGTTGGCTTCGTACTGACGTTCTATATCTGATGTTTCCTGTAAAATAGGGCTGAGAATTGCGGTTCCAAAAGACTTATCTGGATTTACGACAATTCCAGCCTCACAAATGGCGTTTTGGAACCGCTGCTGGTCATTTAGTTCCGCAGTACGCCACGCAACAGGGAGGTTTACTAGAAATGACACTGCCTGATCTACTATTTGCTCATTGCGAGCCTCTGTGTCTTTTAACTCGTTTCTAGCGACCTCTAACTCTACTCGCTGGATTGCGAGCCGGCTCTCCTGCTCCTGATAGGTCTCAGCCGGTATTATGTCCTTGAGGAACTTATCCATTAGGCTATTCTTCATGTCCTCGGCATTTTTGAGCTGTTGGTCGATCTTGCGTCTTTCTAGTTGGGCATCTACAAAGTCGTTGTTCCAACGCCGCAGCACCACTTGCTTGAATATTTCAGGCACCCAAGACGCTGGTTCTGCTTTGGCGAGTAATGCCTCGAATTGTTCATGAGCTTTTAACTTGGGTATTCGGACAGTGTTGCCGGTAGCCTTGCGAGTACAGGTGGTGCAGTGATACGCAGCAAAATGTCCTGTCCTGCCTTTTGAGGCACTTGCAGTCAGTGGCTTATTGCAAATGCCACAGATTAAAAAACCACGAAGCGGATAGGCTGGTTTATTTCGTGGCAGGCTAGATTTTGGTCGTCCTTTACCGTCTAATATGCTTTGATTGAGCAAATAGTGGTCGAGCGTAATGACCGGCGTATGAATCCCTTTAATGCGTACACCATCTGAAAGATCATTCTGAATGTAGCCAGCATATACAGGGTTCCGAAGAAGTTTGATTGTTCCATTTCTCGAAATGGGATCGTTGCCTTTACCACAAATACCATGCTTATGAGCAAGCTCTACGGCTTGAGTCTGAGTGTAATTTCCAGTGGCAAACTCAGAAAAAAAGCCGAACAATTTCTCGGCACTTTCAGTAGTGATCGCTAGCGTTGGTCTCTTTGCTACATCCTTGATGTTAATATAGCCAGCCGGTGCTTTACTGACCCAACAGCCCTCTTTCACTCTTGCTACCATACCTCCACGAGACCTTTCGGATCGCACGTCATTATCGAACTGTGCAAAGCTGGCAAGTACGTTTTCTAGCAACATGCCAGTGGTGGTCGAATCAATCGGTTCGGATGCTGACCAAAGAATGATGTCCAACTTCTTGAGTAACGCCCTGAGAGCTGAATGGTCAGCTACCTTTCTGGAAAATCTATCGACCTTGTAAACGACTAGATGTCCGATTGTTTTGCGGTTGGCGAGACAAAACTTTAACAACTCTTGCAGCTCAGTACGATCTGCGGTTTTGGCACTTTCGCCTTCCTCGGTGAACTCCTTAATTACCGTCAATTCTTTTAGCTTACAGAAGTCTTTGCAGATACGCAGTTGTTCACCGAGACTCATATTATCAACCTGTCGGTCACTTGATACTCGTGTGTATATCACGGCACCAGTTTTGACGTTAGGTAGTTTCTTCTTCATAGTTCACCTCTAATTCTGACCCGATGGGTCGGTTAATTCAATAACCTATCGTGGGATTTGGAACCGGCATTTATTCCTTAACTTGCAGATCCTTTTTAGCTTGTTTTATATAGATTTGAGCCATGATGTCGAGCTGGCGAATCACCTCTACGACTTGTTCATCGGAGATTTGTGCGGAGGCGAATCCAGTTAGGCTCCTGAACTCCTCGATTGTGATGATTGCCTGCTCGTTCATGACACTGGAAGTCTAAGGCAGACGAAGAATTAGCTGTGATTGTCGATAATTGTCGGGGGGCTAGGCGGTGATCCCTAGATGTGCGGCTATCTTTCCTCGATAATGTTCGTTAATCTTCGATACAAGTTCAATTATTTGCCTGCGGTTCAATACGCTAGGATTCTGTAAGGCAATATGCTTCTTATTTAATACCGGCAGCATAGGTGCCAGCCATAAGTAATGATTCTTAGTCAGTAGTTGCTTGAAGTCGAGGTCGTCATCAAGCGGTGCAAAATCGATAGCGTTAAGCGGCTGACCTGATGGCATCTTTTGCAGCTGTGTCAAAAGTTGCGGTACCATTCCCTCTATCGGTCGTGCCACCTGAAAATCTTCGTTATTGATGCTTAGCATTAACTTATTGTCTCTTTGCCATAGCTTGCAAACGTATTCTGTCGGTGCCGGTGCGACATGTCCTGTTTCCATGATAAGTTTGTCGAACAGCCGTTGGAACGTATATGGCGTGATATCCAGCATCACTTCATCTGATAGCTCACGATAGTCGATATGGAATCCCATCGGTATCTTCGCTGGGTTCAGTAGCGTACCGTCACGATAGATTGCTGAAACATCAATACATAATTCTCGGTATAGCTTGAAAATCAGCATCCATTGCATCTCTGACGACTGCGGTGCCAGCCCAAGTGCTGTAAAAAGAGGTGCAGTCTGGTCGAGGTGTAGCCACACCTGGTTGGTCTTTACACCAATCTCCTCGCTTTCATGGAGTGAGTGCTGGGCAAGAAGCACTCGCATAAAATCGAGCAATAGGGTATCAATGTCAGCTGGGCTGACTTTGGATTCGCCTCCGGTCATAAGCTAATTATACAATAATTTTACTTCTCGTAATTATGATTATGAGAAGTAACAAGCTTATTTGCTTGAGAAATCGAGTCCAAGATGACCATTTTTGCGTGAGATAAGCTCATCCTTTGAGATCTCGGTATGGCTTACTAACTTGTAATGCCGCTCGTCAACCACACTAAGGCGTAATATTTCATCCTCTTCAACGACAGCCAACTCAATAGCGGCAACCTCGTTTGTACTGACAAACATGAACGCCAGCGGTCTGCATATTGCTTCTGGGTATTTCAGATTACAGAAGGTAAGATCTTGGATTACTTGAACGATGCCGAAGCGGTCACCTGGTGACTTAGCTTGAATTGGTAAGACGTAATTCACACCGGTGCGGTCTATGCCGACATAAAATTCGTCAATCTCAATCTGTCCGATGCTTTCAACCGTAGTTCGTAAATGATTCTGTACCGAGTAGCAGGTTAAGCCGGTGAAAGTATCGATAAGGCGGTTGTATCTGACTCTTGCAAGCAGTGCTTGCTCATCACGACCAGCCGCATAGTGCTTGAGTATCTCTGGTGTAGAGTCAGGTATGCTCAGATTTATAAGATTAGGATTCGGAGACACTTTGCCAGGAGCAGCCAGTCGAAACTCGTAATTTGCTATACCACTGCCCACAATAATCCATTCCGCTCCTGCCGGTGCGGTCTTCTGGATCGATTCTGGCAGTTCTTTTCTGAACCGGAAACTGTATGTTATATCGCCGAGATTTCGGATTCGAGGGATTTCTAATTCATCACATGCAGCAACAAGGTCTTCTCTATGGAAGGCTAAACGCTTCAATCCCACTTGGTACTTCTTGTGGAATATCAATGCTATTATCTGGCTGTATTTGCTGCTTTTTTCCATCTAGGGCTATAAGTCTTTTCCGAATTGGGATGATTCCTCTGTCAACGCTGAAAAACGCTGCTGCGTCTGTCATATTGAATTGTAGAAGCTTTGCATCCTGTTTGTCCAGCTCATAGACCGGTAGATCACTTGGATTGATGCCCAATTTACGAATAACCTCGTCACCGAGTGCTTTCCCGAACATCGGAGCCACGGCATTGCCTATCTGGCGGAAACCATGCCAAACAGTTCGATGAAACTGAAACCAATCAGGGAATGAGTGCAGTCTAGCCGCTTCTCTAATGGAGATACAGCGAGGGAGTTTATAGTGGATTGGTCGGGGTGCAGTATGAGCGCCCTTATCGCTTGTCGTGCCAGCCCTCAGTGTGTTGCAGGGTCGGTCAGGGTGTAAGCGAAAGAATCGGCTGGTAGTTTCCGTAGTGCCTGGCTCGGTGTCGATAAAGCGGTCGATAGATATTTGACCATGCACGGAGCCAACATGCCCCCATAAAAGTCCATCAGTCTGTCGAATATGACAAAGATTGAACAGTGAGCCTTCGTGCCGGTTATAGTTCTTACGGTACTCGTGATCATAAGTTAGGTTGTTCGGTAAGCCCTTATCATTCTTGATATTGACTGGGATATCTTCAAGATCTCCGATTGCACTCTTTGCCCCTACAAATGCAGTCGAATCGAATAAGCTTACGACTTTATCACTCTTCTCTATATGCGTAGGATCAGGATACTTCAATTCAGGCATATCACCCCGACTTCCCAGAATAATAAGCCTTCGTCGCTTCTGCGGTACACCATAGCTGGCTGCACTTAACACCTTGATTTGTTTATGTATCTTGTAGCCGAGCTTCTCACACTCTTCAACCAGCTCCTCAACAAACTTAATCTGCTTGCCGGCAATCATGCCTGGCACGTTTTCAAGCAAGAAGTACTTCGGTCGTAAATCTTTCACGACACGCAGATACTCGAATACAAGCTTGTTGCGAGGATCATCGAGTTGACGCTTGCCAATGGTAGAGAACCCCTGGCAGGGCGGTCCACCTACAAGCATATCCAGCTCGTCATAACCCTTCTCTTGCAGGGCTTTTTTGAGTTCGATAGTCTCAAGCTTGTTCATGTCGGTACAGAAGGTTTTCGAGTAAGGAAAATTAAACTCATGAGCAGCTGCATGAACAGGATCAAACTCAACGGCGGCAACAACATCAAAGCCTGCTGCCTCAAAGCCTAGCGACAATCCGCCGACACCGGCAAACAAGTCAATAACAGATGGTCGTTTTCCCCTCATAGTACTTCTATTCTATCAGTTTTCATGGCTACCAACGATAAGCGTATTCACATTTGATGGGCAAACCGGAAGTAAAGAGGGGAAGATTTTGCTAAACGTGCTGGAACGGAGCCATGTTTTCCAGAGGTGGCGAAATCTGGCAGTCAGCTTTATGCTGTTTTTTCCTGTTATTTCCTGTTCAATATAAAGGCTGATGCTGTTGTTTCCTTTACACGTCATACTAGAACTTTCTCAAATATATGATCATGCTTAGGAAAGTTCTTAGCTTGCATGACGGTATCGTTGTAGGTTTGTAACTGTTCGAGGCTCCGGTGTCGTGTGAAGCTCATTATCATAAACAAATCACCTGGAAACTCTTTGACCAGCCGTGTAACGTACCAGTGCCGAAGACCGTGTACGTTTTTATCAATGCCAAGCTGATTGAACAGCTTGGTGACAGTCATTCTTAGCCCACGAGTAGTGAGCGGATCGCCGTGAGAAGCATTATTGCTGATGCTGAAAAATACCTTACCACTCTTAATCTGGTATTCATCGCAGTATCTACGCATTGCGGCGGTTACGGTCGGATTGAGGTGTACCGATTCTTTATCGTCACGACCTTTACCCTGGATAAGTACAGTGTTGCCGGCAAAATCGATATCCTCGTATTCCATCCGGCAGACTTCTATTTGGCGGAGACCATGATACGTCAGTAGCAGTAGCAAACAAGTGAGCCGGATATGTTTTGGTGATCGATATTGGTTAAGGCTTACCCATTCACGCAGAAGGGCGATTTCATCATCGTCAAGTCCATTCAGTTTATGCTTCTTATTCTGCTGAAAACCTTTAACATCAAGAATCATGCCATCGGGCAAAGCCTTGCGGCGATCCATTTCTTTTAGTAATAGTCTCGCAACCGTTAGCTTCTTGTTTTTAGTGGAGATTTTCAGCGTCTTGTCAGCTGCCAACACTCGCTTGTAGGACAATAAAGTACTCTCGTTGATACTGTTGGCAAGTATGTACTCAATGAACGGTTTGAGCCGACCAGAGTAATCTGTGATTGTTTCAGCTGACACATCCATGTGAGTCAGCATCCAGTTATGCGTCTTAATTAGTATCTCGATTACTTGTGCTTGGCGAACTGTGACTTCGTTCATAGCGGCAGACTCCCATTTACAGATTTTTCCTGTACCGGCTCGTCCTGTTCGCCCAAGAGATCCCTATACAGTTCCCAATAAGTATAGAACGCTGGATCGGGATATTCATCAGGACTGAGGCTTCCATCCCTGTCATAAAGATACTTCGTTTGCTGGCGACCAATGTCAGTGCCGCTGAACCGATCATCAATCGATTTACCTTGCTTTTTTGCTCGTGAACCTCGTGCCGTGTGGGTATCTATTGCGTAACTGGGAATAGGCTTCGGGTTCTTCCTCAAGTCTCCAATAGCTTTCGACCACAGGTAGTCAACGCAGCTACCAGTAGCGGTCTGCCACCACTTTTCGGCTCGACACATCCTTGCCGCTAAGAAGAACAGGTGATCAGTCTCATTTACCTTGCCAGCCATTTGATAGACAGCAAATGCACGCAGCACGACCATCTCATCATCAATATCTTCCGCTGCCATAATCCAGAGTTGCTTGGCGGCTGTCTTGGCACCGGAGTCGCTGCATGTTATGAGTACGTTCAGCCAGTAAATGGCATCTTCTTCTCGACCAAGCTTTATCTCCTTGCGGAGCGCCGAGATGACCTCGTAATAGTCATATTGTCCAAGTTTCTGTTGATAATAATTCGCCATAATTGTGATTAACCTCTAACTTTATTCTGCTTGCACCCAGCTGCAAGTCAAGGAGTTAATTACTCAAAAGCACTACTGGTATGAGAGCCTTTGGCTGGCTGATTTCAGGCAAAATGGGTATATGGTGGTTTGCTGAGTAAAGACCACTTGAGCGGCTTATGGTGAGCCTGAGAAACTATTTAGCTTCGTTGAGTAGTGGGTCGATGAACCTACCATCGAGATTGAATAGCAATATCGCCAGATTCTGCATTGCGGCAATAAAAATCAACTCCGCCATGCCAATAAAAGGATTGCCCCTCATTAGTGCTAAACTTTCGGATGCCTGGTCATCGAGGTGCATGTAATCGCCATTAACCCAGAGGTGAATGAGCTTTTTGCGTGTCAGCGGCTCGCCGTTCAGATTTAGTCCAATGCCAAGCCCTAGTTCGTTACCTTTGTTGCCAAGCTCACGAGACCACAGCCTGCCGAGTTTCCGCAGGTCTTCCTGCTTATCTTCGGTGGCATACTGCCTGCAAATCTTCATTAGCTTGCTCCACATGACTGGTGAATCGTTCATGGTGAAGTGCCGGATGTCGGCGGTGGCGGCTTTCATCGAATTGATACTTGGGCGACTGGTGAACCCGAAGCTACCTTTTTGCTCTTCGGTGTCAATCTGAGTGGAATAGCTGAGACTTGTAAAAAGCTCCGCATTGTCATGTAGTTCTTTGATTTTGCGGTGAGCTTGTTGTAGTACACGCTTCTCATCTTCGGTCATATACCTAGCATAGCAGTGGAGACTATAATCATGGCATGGACGCCGATAAAGAAGCTATTCAACTCCTCGAAGACCTGAAAAGACTGAGTCAATATTCTGCCGACCTACTTGCAGCAGATAATATTCGACCCGAAACGCTCTATACTCGCAAAGCCTACATTTACAGCCAGTTCATTTTCAGCCTGTCGCTTATGGACGGAATCATCACTCTTGCACAGCAAGGGCAAGCAAGGAGTATGGTGCCGCTGGTCAGAGCATTATGGGAAGGTTGGGCTGGCGTGGCATTTGTTTATGCCGGCAACAGCCATGTCTGGACGTACTATTTGCAGTTGCAAGAAGAGCTAAAAAACAAGAAGAAGCGTGATGATCTATATGCAGCTGGCAAGGTGGAGGATGTGGCACGATACAAACAACGCAATAAAGAGGCGGCAAAAATTATCACTGCAATAAACCGACGCTACAAAGAGCTGCCACTGGTGCCTGGTGTAATTACTGCCAAAGAAAGGAGCCTCACCAAGCGTAAAATTAGCCTCAAAGAGAAATGTCAGATTATTGATCATTACCAGAGCTTGCGAGCAAATTATTCTGCAACTGCCACCACGCTAGCTGAGTGGTACGAGTCGGTTTATAGCCACCTATCGGGTACGGCACATGTTAGCGTGACCGAATTGAACGCATTATATAAGTACGACAATGCCGGCAACCTCCATGTAGATATTAGTGGCGGTGGCGACAGAAACTACCTCAGGTCGCTACTACTCATAGCCTATCTGTACCACTAACTTCTGTTGAAGGTGTTTATTGCTAACATATCCACCTCGAAACAACGGATACCCGAAGACATAAAAGCTGCAAGACGACGCCTGACTGTTCCAAAACACCAAGAAAGTTAGATCGCTGGCATCGGAGCAGCGTTATCGTCACCGCCGTCTTTCTGCTCGTACTGGAATATCGCCAGTATCAGCAGCAGTTGCAGCAGCAGATTCGCCTGATGCTTGTTCGCACCACCAAACTCAAGTAAGCCGTGAGCGGTGGTGTCACGCAGACCAAGACCTCGTTTATCCAGCAGAACCAGTGAGAAATACTGGTAGGCATCAGGCGAGAAACCATCGAAGACATCTTTGAGATTAGCCAGTGCTTCATTAAGATAGATGACACGCTGCTCGCCGTCAGGTAATGACCGTAGCGTAGGTAGTCCGAGTTTACGGTTGGCAAGCCTGAGCATCTGTTCGAGCTGTGTAAGCAGTACGGTGACCGTCGAATAGTATCTGCCATCAAAATAGTTTGCCAGAGCTTCGCTTATGGCAGGCATTGTCTCATCTGGGAAGAAGTCTCGCTGCGACAGGAACGCTGCCAGTGTCGGAGCATCCAAGCCTCGTTTTTTCAGCTCATCGAATAAGAAGCCAAGCCACATGCCGTGCATCTGAATGTCTTCGTTAAGACGGCTCAGGATGTGATTCTCCGTCAGCTCATGACCGCCAGGCGTAATTGCCACGACACGCCCATCCTGTAACGACTGGCTTCCGAACATCTGGGAGATTGGGTATTTTTCTAGCAACTCTTTGGCTAACTTCTCGGCACGCTGAACGCTTGGGATCATGCCAGGTAGCAATGCGATTCGCTTGAGCGACTCTTCATTGTCGTCACGCAGGATGGCATCAATGTAGTTTTTGATGTCTTCGTTCTTGATAGTGAACTCAAAAGAGTGGGATTGCATCTCTGATTCGCCTTGCAAGTTGGCTTCCTCGATTTTGCGGCGTAGCTCCGCCTGTTCCTCTGGGCTGATGACTCCACCGCCGATTTTCAGGGCTTCTGCATAAAAATGGGCTGCGACCATGCCGCTCGCTGATTTATCAACGCCTTCACGGATGAATGAGTCGAAAAGCTCACGCTGGACTGCCTTTTGCTTGGTGGTGTCGCCCTTAACGGCTGGCAGCTGCCTGCGTAGCTCGGTGAAACTCCGCCCAAGGTGCTGATTACCTTCATCGAAGTACTGTTGTGCGGCTGCATCAATTAATGATTCAATCCGTGTAATGTCAGTAGCGGTCAGTTTCTTAGGCTGCTTCAACAGGTCTTCGATAATCTCGTGCAGAATACGAACTTGACCCTTCGCAGCCAGTTCTTCCATCTTTCGCAGGGCGGTTTCCTTGGTTTGACTGAATAAAGCATCGCTATTGAGTGCGAGTGACAATTCCAAGGCACGCAAGATGTAGCTCTGCGTATTGAAGTAGCGGAAGTTCTTGGCATCCTCAGGCTCGATGTCGGCTGCCAAGAGGTATGTTTCTGCCGCTAACTTACCGTACTTCGGTCTATCGGCGTTTTTACTGTATTCATAGACCAAGTCAGAGTAAACGGCTTTGGTGACAGGGTTCTTGGTGCTGGCGGCACGCATTTTGGCGTGCTGAACTAAATCACCATCTATCCAGGCTGGATCGGGCCAGGCTGCTGGTTTACCCTTGCTGTCCGTACCGGTCATGCGTGGCGAAAAGCGTCCACGATTCGAGGTCTTGCTCTTTTCTGCCCTGGACTGGACGATGAGCCGGTAACCGAAGATAAGGGCATCTTTGGCAATCACATCAGCTTGCTCGGTTTTGCCACGCTCGCGGAGTATCTTCTCGGCTGCACTAAACGCATCTGACCTCTGATGCTCAAAACGATACTCCTCGTTAGTTTCGAGAGCCTGAGCTATAATGTCATCAGGGTTTGTTGGGGTAGAGGCTGTTAGCAAGGCTTCGACATCCGCTTCGGCTACTCGGTACTCCTTGCCAACTTTTTTGGCAGTCAGCTTACCCTGTTTGATGTAACGGCGGAGAGTTACAATGCTGATTCCTAGTTTTTCCGCTGCTTGTTTTAGTGTGTACATATACCCTCACTTATCAATAGTTATCATTAGCTACCAATAGTGTACATTACTTCCTATTTGGATTGCAACCGTCAGGTATGGTTCAATGTAACGTGGTTAGTTATCGCACGGCACCAGCAGGCGTAGCGAAGGCGGTGTCACGAAATAACTCATCCCAACGTATCAGTTCAGACTTGATTTGGTTCCAATTCGTAACACGATAGGTCACCAAATTGAGATATCAGATAGGAACCAGCAGGGTCGCTGGTTTTGTATTTTTACCACCTCTGTTTTATGGTTCCAAACATCTTTGGTATGATGTGCTAATGAAGATGCGGAGACTAGAAATTGCAAATCAGGCTAACGAAAGACTAGTTTGCATGGAAGTATTACCATATGAGCCGAGCAACGAAAGGTTTCCAGTAGTGATTTTTTGTCATGGCTTTGGATACTTCAAAGAAGAAGATGGGCTATTTACGGAAGAAGCCAAGCGTCTGGCTGATAAAGGCTATGCATGTTTCTACTTTGATTTTTCTGGTTGCGGTGAAAGTGAAGGTAATTATGAGCAAACAACACTCACCAAGCTCACGCAAGACTTAAGGTCTGTTCATGGTTACGTTACATCTCTCGACTATATTGATGCATCAGACGTGAGCTTAATCGGACATTCTTTTGGTACGAGCGTCATTAACGCTACCCAGATAACGGATGTCAAACGCATTGTACTTGGCGGAGCTCCTTTCTATCCGTTTGAGTTAATAAAGGATCTCTTTACGGATTTCAACGAGAACGGTATTTCACGGCGACTGGCAACAAGTGAACGAACTCGGACGATGGGACCACAATTTTGGGAAGACCTTAAGCACTATAAGCCAGAAGAACTCATACGTAAATTCACATGCCCAATTCTTTTTATTCATGGCAAGCAGGATACCATCGTGCCTATTAAAAACATGGAGGAACTGAGTAGCTTTGCTTTGAAACCTTGGCGACTTATTTTAGAGTCATCAAACCATGACTTTAAACCTGAAAGAGAAAAAGCCTTCCAAGCTGTAGTGGAATTATTTCCTAGTCAAAAGAACCATACCAGCGCCTAGGTTCTCCTCACACGAGGTAACTTAAACAACCCCTGCTCCTTACCTAATAACTTGTTCCACCGTATAATCTCCTCACAGATAAGGTTCCACTGCGACTCTATTAGGGTCACCATAAGAAACTTACAGATTGAAAATCGTTTATTGCTGATTTCTATTTGTTAATTATATTCGATTCCCCTTGGCTCAGCTGATATGCTTGGAGCATGAGCAAAACTATACCGAAATCTCCAGAAAAAGATTTGTATTATGTCGCTGTTAAATTGCTTCTTCGTGATGGCAATAAACTATTGATAACTCATGATATATTTGGTGATTGGGATTTACCTGGAGGAAGGATTAGAAAAGATGAGTTTGATAAGCCTTTAGAGGCAGTAATTGAACGTAAGATTAATGAAGAATTAGGTAGTGAAGTTAGGTATCACTTAGGTGAGCCAAAAGTGTTTTTCAGAGTTGAGCGTCAAGAGCATGACCTTCAAGGCCAAACGGTACGCATTTTTGGGGTTGGATATGAAGCGCAATATTCAGGAGGTACCGTCGGCTTAGGTCAACACCATGACCAAATGGAGTGGGTTGACGTGACTATGTTTCAACCAGAACAATACTTCACTGGTGGATGGTTAGTGGGTGTTCAGGAATATATCTCAGGATTGAGTTCCACCTGACATTTTCACTTGTCTGATGCAAGCGTAAGCAGGTACACTTATATAAATGGATACTACTCATATTGCACCGAACGTGCCGCTCGGCAGCTTTAAGCGTGCTAAGATCATTGACTCCATTGTTCCGTCCAACAATAGCTACGAGGCTTTATATAATCTCATCTAGGCCGGAGCTAATGGGCTACGTTTGAATTTCAGTCATGGCACTCACCAAGAACGCACGCAACAAATTAAATGGATCCGTAAGGCCAGCCAAGCTTACGGTAAGCCAGTGGCCATTATTCAAGATTTGCAGGGGCCCAAGATTCGCCTGGGTGATTTTGAAGGTATTATCACCGTGCAAACGGGGCAGAACCTGGTTTTTAAGTACAAGGCCGATTATGAGCGCAGTGGCATGATTCCTACGCAGTATGATTTGAGTAAAAAGGTTAAACGCGGCGAGCGCTTGTATTTATATGATGGCAAAATTCGTACCACGATTACCAGCGTGGCAGAGGGTGTGGTGCACGCCCGGGCGGAGAACGAAGGTATTTTGATTAAGCGTAAAGGCATTAACCTGCCGGACACGGATTTTGAAGGTGACATTATTACTGCCAAAGATAAAGAAGACATTGCTTTTGGTTCCACCGAGGATATTGATTACGTGGCCCTGAGTTTTGTGCAGTCAGCAAAAGATATAGAAAAACTTCGGACCATATTGAGAAACCTGGCTAGTAATGCCCGGATTATTGCCAAGATAGAAACCGCTGCAGCAATTGAGAACATGGAAGAGATTGTCGAAACGTCAGACGCTGTAATGGTGGCTCGGGGCGATCTGGCAATAGAAACGCTGCCAGAATCGGTACCGATTGCCCAGCGCAAAATAATTGGTTTTGGCCTTAAACATGCTACACCCACCATTGTGGCTACCCAAATGCTGGCTAGTATGACCGAAGCGCCGGAGCCCACGCGGGCTGAGGTGTCGGACGTGGCTACGGCCGTGATCATTGGCGCCGATTGTGTGATGTTGAGTGATGAAACCGCCAACGGAAAATATCCAGTCGAGGCCGTAAAAGTCTTAAAACGTGTAATTGTGTATACCCAAAGCAATACACCGCTGCGCGTGGTGTTTGATCAAAATACCCAACCGGTCTCCATCAAGCAAGCGGCTATCTCTTCATCAATTATTAAACTGGCCGAAGGTTTAGGGGCCAAAGCGATTGTGGCTGAAACGCACTCTGGCGATACAGCCAGACAGATTGCGGCCCGCCGGCCATCGATTCCCATTATTGCGGTTACCAGCGAAAAACGAACTGCTCAACAACTGTCGATTGTCTACGGTACTAAAAGTTATATTCGGCCAGCCGATAAATTTGCGGCGTCTAAACTCACTGATTGGTTATATAAAAGCAAGGTTTTTGCCCGCGGCGACATGATCGTGACGGCCTCTGGTAAATATCCGGGAGTAGTCGGCACTACAGACACCATTAAGATTAGGATGCTATAGTTAAAGCATAACAGGAGCAGGGGTGGGGTTTCAGAAAAAAACAGTCAAAGACGTGTCGCTGGCAGGCAAGACCGTATTGCTACGGGCTGATTACAATGTGCCTCAGGATAAAAATGGGCATATCACCAGTGATTACCGGATACAGAAATCTTTGCCAACGGTCCAGTATTTGCTTGATCAGCACTGCAAAGTAATAATTTGCTCGCACTTAGGCCGCCCCAAAGGGCCAGACGACAAGCAATTTAGCCTGAGTCCGGTGGCCAAGTTGCTGGAAAAACTGCTCAAGCGCGATGTGCACTTTGTAGGTGAGTGTGTAGGGCCAAAGGTGATCACCGCGGTAGCCGAACTCCGGCCAGGCCAGGTGCTACTACTAGAAAACTTGCGCTTCCATACCCAGGAAGAAGCTAATGATAAAGACTTTGCCAAACAGCTAGCTAGTGTGGCTGATGTATTTGTACAAGACGGTTTTGGTGTGGTGCACCGGGCGCACGCCTCGACGGAAGGTGTTACCCACTTTTTGCCAAGCGTAGCCGGGCTTCTGCTCGAGCAAGAAGTCAACATCATTGAGCAAGTCATTCATGATCCCAAGCGACCGCTGATGGCTATCCTGGGCGGCGCTAAAATATCTGACAAAATTGAGATACTGGAGCGCTTTATTGATATTGCAGATTTTGTGGCAATTGGTGGCGCCATGAGTAACACTTTTTTACTTAGCCAGGGCATTGCCGTTGGCGATAGCCTTATAGAAAAAGACGATGTAGGACTCGCCAAAGATATCATTGAGCGGGCCCGGGCCAAGAGTAAAAAGCAGAAATTTGTGTTTTATATTCCCCAGGACGGTGTCGTAGCTAAGGAAATAGATGGAAAAACGCATACCCGGATTGTAGATTGGGACGTGCATGTTATTGCCGATATTGAAAATTATCCGCAGCGTCCGCCTAAGCGGGCCAGCACCATTGCACCGGACGAAAAAATACTAGACATTGGACCGTTTTCCGGAGCCTTTATTAGCGGTGGTATGCAAATGGTCAGCAGCGTGATTTGGAATGGCACCATGGGCGTCACAGAAGTGCACGGTTTGCAAGGCCCGATAGGACCCTTTGCCCATGGCACCGAGCGGATTGTTGACGCTATGCTGGGCGAGTACGGTAATAAGCCGTTTACGCTTGTGGGTGGTGGTGACACGGCTAGTTATGTAGAGGAACAAGGCTTAGTCGAACAGTTTAACCATGTCAGTACTGGTGGTGGTGCCAGTATGGAACTAATGAGCGGCAAAAAGTTGCCAGGCGTAGAGGCGCTCCAGAATAAATGACCTACTCTGGCTCAGCCTCACTTTTTTGGGGCACTGTCCTGAGATCGAAAAATGGCCCTGAAGTATGCCATTTTTCTCGTGCGGAGGTGCCCAAAAAAGCGATGGTGAGCCAGCGACACGCCCCATATGATACACTTAGAGCAAACTAAGCATAAGCAATGAATCCAAGCAAACGTACCCTAATTGTCGGCAACTGGAAAATGCACCTGAACGCCAGCCAGGC
>JAQGHD010000006.1 GCA_028288965.1 Candidatus Saccharimonadota bacterium
ACTTAGAGCAAACTAAGCATAAGCAATGAATCCAAGCAAACGTACCCTAATTGTCGGCAACTGGTAAATGCACCTGAACGCCAGCCAGGCTAGTTGGCTCTTGCATCGCTTACACGAGCGGATTAAAATTTATCGTCACATTGAGGTGGTGCTGGCTCCCAGTATGTTAGTGTTGCAGCCGCTAAGCCTGCAAATAGATCGACGTAAGTTTAGGCTAGCTGCGCAGAACGCCTTTGCAAAAGACGAAGGGGCGTTTACGGGAGAAGTAAGCTTTACCATGCTGCGTGACCTAGTGCATTATGTGATTATTGGCCACTCTGAGCGCCGTCTATATTTTAACGAGGACGATGACCTTATCCGCGACAAAGTGGCGGCTTGTGTGCGTAATGAGATCACTCCGATTTTATGTGTTGGAGAGACCAAACAAGAACGCCGGGCTGGCGAGACTAAGCGTGTCTTGCACGATCAACTCACCACGGCCCTTAGTAATCTAACAGGCGCAGAAGTTCAAGACACGGTAATCGCTTATGAACCAGTCTGGGCAATTAGTACTTTTGACGGCGAACTAGCCAAGCCTCATGAGGTTAAGGAATCGATGGACTTTATCCGACATCAAATCAAGGAGCTGTACGGCCCAAAAGCTGCTAAGCGTGTACGAGTGCTCTACGGCGGCAGTGTCGATGATCAAATTGCTCGCGGCTACCTAGAAATTGAGGGCTGCGACGGTGTACTGGTTGGCGGTGCTAGCATCAATTATCATAAATTTTCGGGCATTGTGGCCTCGGCTCAACGCTTATTACAAGATGAGATAGAAGGCTAAGATGGCTGACGAACCCAAAAAAGTTTTTGACGTATCCAGCCCAGGTAAAGCCAAGCCGGACGCAACCTCGCGCCCCATAATTGTTAGCCGGCCGATCGTAAAAGATCCAATGATGGCACCAGAAGCACCCACTCCGGCAGCTGATATGGTGCCCACCAAAGCCATGGCCGAGAAACCAGAGTCCGATGAGCCCGGTATTAAAAAAGTTGGCATCACTATTAAGCCGTCTTCGGCAACTATCGAGGCGGTTAAAGATAGCCAGACAACAGAATCAACAACTCCGGAAGAGGTCATCCCTACCGCAGAGCCGGTAGTCGCGGAAGATCAGGCTACCATTGCGCCGGAGATGCCAGAAGCCCAGACACCTCCTGAGCAACCCGTCGAAAAGCCTACCCCGGTGGAAACCACCGAGACCTCAGGTTTAGCTGACGAAACAGAAGCCAGCATAGCAACCGAGCAAGCCAGTAAGACCAAAGACCAGGAAAAAGTAGATGCCCAAGATGCCGCTCGCCAAGAAGTGGGCCAAAAATTGGTGGCTGGCAAACAGTACTTTGTGCCGATTGGGCAGATCAGCCGTAAGCGAACCCGCATGCTAGTGATATTGCTTATATTACTGCTGCTTGTGGTGGTGGGTGGTTACCTGGCTGTTGACGGTGGACTTATAAAAACCAGTCTAAAACTGCCACTCGATCTCATAAAAAACTGAGCTGCCTCTGCTAGAATACTTTAAGTGTTAGAGGACTTACTTGTAGGGTTAAATCCAGAACAGCGCCGGGCGGTGGAGACCACCGAGGGACCGTTGTTGATTCAAGCTGGGGCGGGCAGTGGCAAGACCAAAACACTGACGCACCGGATCGCTTATTTATTGGCTACCAAAAAAGCCACGCCGTATAATATTTTGGCCGTAACCTTCACCAACAAAGCGGCCAAGGAAATGCGTGATAGAGTGGCTAAGTTGCTGGGACAGAATCCGGATAGCCGTAGCTTCATGCCATACATGGGCACTTTTCACTCCATATGCGTGCGGCTGTTACGCCAAGATGGTGACCATATTGGCGTGCCTAGCACCTTTGTTATTTTTGATACTTCCGACCAACTAGCAGCCATAAAGCGGGTAACCAAAGAACTCCATGTCGATGAAAAAAGTTTTCCGCCGCGGGTGCTGTCCAGCCTGATTAGTAGTGCCAAGAACGAAATGATGACACCCGAGGAATACGCCGGGACAGTCAATAGCCCCACGCAGCGTACAGCGGCGCAGGTCTATCCGCTCTACCAAAAAGTACTGAAAGATAACCGAGCGCTTGATTTTGACGATCTGATTGGCAAGACCGTGGCACTGCTGGAGCAAAATGAAATGATCCGGGCTAAATGGCAGCAGCAATTTAAATACATCATGATCGATGAATACCAGGACACCAACGCGGCGCAGTACAACTTGGTCAAGCTTTTAACCGGCTCGCATAAAAACATTGCCGTAGTTGGCGATGATTGGCAGAGTATTTATTCATGGAGGGGGGCAGACTTTAGAAATATTTTGAACTTTGAAAAAGACAACAAAGGCTCCACGGTGATTAAGCTCGAACAAAACTACCGTAGCACCAAGAATATTTTAGACGCTGCTCATACCATTATTACCAAGAACGAACAGCGATCAGACAAGGAGTTATGGACCGAGGCTGGTGCGGGCTTGCCAGTCCAAGTTCTACAGGTCAACAACGAACGGGCCGAGGGCGAGGCCCTGATGCTGAGGATAAAAAACGGCATAGATACTGGCCGGCGTCGCTACCAGGATTACGCCGTGCTCTATCGTACCAACGCCCAAAGCCGCAGCTTAGAAGAGACGTTTATCCGGTATGGCATCCCTTATCGGGTAGTCGGCGGCGTGCGTTTTTATGACCGTAAAGAAATTAAAGATGTAGTGGCCTACTTGCGGCTGATTTACCAACCAGATGATCAAGTCAGTTTTGAGCGCATCGTCAACGTGCCTACCCGGGCAATTGGCGCTAAGTCTGTGCAAACCTTTTTGGGTTGGGCCCGAGACAATGGCTTGAGCCTAAGCCGGGCGCTCC
>JAQGHD010000015.1 GCA_028288965.1 Candidatus Saccharimonadota bacterium
TCATCTTGGTTTGGACCCGGGCCTGGAAGATGGCAAGACCTCACTGCATGATTACCGGGCTAACTTGCGACGGCTGGTGGCGGTTATTGAAGGCAAACGTCACAACATCGAGAAAGATATTCATAAAGAAATGGAAAAAGCCGCGCGAGCCCAAAACTACGAGCTAGCGGCCAAACTTCGTAATCAATTATTTTCACTCCAAAACCTGGGCAACAAAGTTATATTTAGCGATAGCGAATACCAAGACATTAGCAAAGACCACGCATTGGCCGAGCTGGTTGATCTCCTGAGTTTGCCGGAATTTCCAAAGCGCATAGAAGGCTACGACATATCTCACATGAGTGGCACCGATGTGGTGGCCAGCATGGTGGTATTTACTAATGGCGTTAGTAACAAGGGTGAGTATAGAAAATTCAAAACTAAAAAGGACCACAACAACGATTTTTATAACATGCACGAGACGCTCTCCCGTCGGCTGCGCGAGGATAACCGCAAAAAATGGGGACTGCCAAGTCTAGTACTTATTGATGGAGGCAAGGGGCAGTTAGAGGCAGCTATTCGGGCACGTGATGAAGCCGGGCAGGGCACGATACCATTCATTGGCCTGGCTAAGCGCGAGGAACAGATTGTTATCTACAGAGATAAATCAAATGTCACCCTAAACGCCAAGATGCTCAATAAGCTGGGCGGTTTTAGCAGTGAGAGTCAGGATTATATTTTGGTAAATGTGCCCCACAACGCCAACCTAGTTAAGTTGCTGCAGCGCATTCGTGATGAAAGCCATCGCTTTGCCGTCAGCTACCACAGCGTGCTCAAAACTAAGCGCCAAACTGCCAGCCTGCTGGACGAAATCCCCACCATCGGTCCCAGTACCAAAAAAAAGCTGCTCAAAACATTTGGCTCAATCCGCGGGGTGATGCAAGCCAGGCAAGATGAACTAGAACACACCATTGGCCCACAAAAAGCAGCCATTCTGCGTCAGTACCTGCGTCCTCACAAAAAAGAAGCCCGCCAAACGGGCAGATAGCTTAACAGAGAGCTGAAAACAATTGACCTCGGCCTGATATACTAAAACAGATGAAGAGTGTCTTTCCACCAGAGTTTTTTAAGGGCAATCGTGAGCGATTACAGCAAGCAGCCAAGGCTGATGTGCTGGTGCTGGCTGGCCATGGGCAGCTGCAGCGTAATGGCGATGGTACTTTTCCATTCAGACAAAATAGTAATTTTTGGTATTTAACGGGTATAGATGAGCCGGATGCTGTGCTGGTTATGACTAAGCAGGAAAGTTTTGTCATGCTGCCGGGCCGCACCGACGTTAAGAATCTTTGGGATGGACAAGTTGATTTTAAAGAGCTAGCGGTTCGATCAGGTGTAGACAAAATCTTAAATATCGAGATTGGTTGGCGGCGCTTGGAAAAACAGCTTAAATCTGCCAAAAAAATTGGACGTATTGAATTGCCATCACCATATATAGATCGCTTAGGATTTTACACTAACCCGGCACCCCATGCGTTTGCCAGGCGCCTAACCGAAGCTGCACCAAATACTGCTAAGTATTTAAACATCGCACCAATGTTGGCTGCTCAACGCATGGTCAAACAGCCTTTAGAGCTGATGGTGATTCAGCACGCCGTAGATATTACCGTGGAAACCTTGCGCGAGGTTCTGGCACGGCCGTTTAATCACGAATATGAACTAGAAGCGGCCATTACCGAAGGCTTTCGCCGACGCGGAGCCAGCGGCCACGCCTATGATCCAATCGTAGCTAGTGGTCCTAACACTTGCACTATCCATGCTATGCATAATAACGATCCGATTGATAAGCACAGCTTAATCTTGGTGGATGTTGGAGCGGAGGTAAACAATTATGCAGCCGATATTAGCCGGACAGTATCGCCGGTAATTGCCAGCCAGCGCCAACAAGCAGTCTATGATGCGGTCTTTGAAGTGCAGGAATGGGCCAAACAGCAACTCAAGCCGGGAGTGCTTATAAAGGAATATGAGGAGGCAGTCGCTGCCTATATGGGCAAGCAGCTTAAAAAACTTAAGCTTATCACCACGCAAGATAAAGCCAGTATTCGAAAGTACTACCCCCATGCTACCGGACACTCGCTGGGGCTAGATGTCCATGACGCGGCTGATTACGATCGCCCCCTCGAACCCGGTATGGTACTGACGGTAGAACCTGGTATTTACATACCCGAAGAAAAAATCGGTGTTCGTCTTGAAGACGATGTTCTCATTACCAAAACTGGCATCAAAGTACTGAGTGATGATTTGCCGCGGACGTTAGCCTAACTTGTAGATTTTTGAGCCACCTCTTAAAGCGGCGAGTGTGCCACCGTGTGGTGCCCACTCGGTGACCCGCAAGTGCCGAGAAAATACTACAAAGTTGGGCTAAAGCAATGATACAATTAGAGATAAGCATTATGAAAAAACCGTTTACCAGGTTCTTAATTCGGTGGTTTGTCTGTAGTTTGGGTCTGTGGGTAGCCGCTGGCCTTTTAGGTGACCGTATTACCTACAATAGCCGTCTGGGCGTGATTGTTGTCTCTGGCTTATTGCTGGCGATTATCAATATCATCATCAAGCCAATTGTCGTTATTTTGTCCTTGCCGGCAATTTTATTTACCCTTGGGTTATTTATGATTGTCATCAATGGCCTGATGGTATTGCTAGCTAGCAAGCTCTATACCCAGCTACACGTCAAGAACTTTTGGGCCGCAGTGCTTGCCGGTATGATTATC
>JAQGHD010000018.1 GCA_028288965.1 Candidatus Saccharimonadota bacterium
CAGTTCCAGCAAACAATTAAAAGTTTGTTTGCCGTTGCCGAGAATTACCCGCAACTAAAGGCTAACGAAAACTTTAAGGCCTTGCAGGATGAGCTGACTGACACCGAAGATAAGATTCAAGCTGCTCGGCGCTTTTACAATGGCAGTGCCCGTGATCTTAACACCAAGATCAAGGTCTTTCCGACTAGCATTTTTGCCGGCATGTTAGGCTTTAAGCCACGTGAGTTTTTTGAAGTACCTGAAGGTGAACAAGCTACTATTGCTCAGCCCACCGAAGTTAAATTTTAATTAAGTTCTAACTTGTAAGCCAGGAGTTAGCACATGTACAGCCAGATAGCTGCCAACAAGCGTAAGACAGTGCTAATCATGTTCTGTTTTGTGTTATTTGTTGGTGCGCTGGGCTGGATATTTGGCCAGTATAGTGGCAGCCCATCAATTACTCCTTACGTGCTGGTAGGCGCCGCCATATATGCACTGATTAGTTACTATGCCTCGAGCCGTTTGGCACTGGCAGTCAATGGAGCGGCGGCGATTGAAAAAAAGGACAACCCACGGCTGTACCGTATTGTTGAAAACTTATCTATCACCGATGGCTTACCGACCCCAAAGATTTACATTATTGATGATCCGGCGCCAAATGCCTTTGCCACAGGTCGTAATCCCACCACCTCGTCGGTAGCGGTAACCAGCGGCTTGCTGCAGATTATGGATGATGCTGAGCTAGAAGGGGTGCTGGCCCACGAGTTAGGACATGTTAAGAACTACGATATACGAGTGGCCCTGGCGGCTTTTGCCATGGTTGCTGTGGTCGGTATTTTGGCTGACATTATGCTGAGAATGGCGTGGTTTAGGGACGATCGCGACAACGACAACAACCAGCTATTTTTCTTTATTGGTATTGCGGCGGCTATTTTGGCGCCACTTGTTGCAACACTGATTCAACTGGCCGTGTCGCGCAAGCGTGAATACTTGGCCGATGCCACCGGAGCGCTTACCACACGTTATCCGGAAGGACTGGCCAGCGCTTTAGAAAAAATAGCCAAAACTGGCAGTGTGCTTAAGCGCCAAAACGCCTCCACGTCGCACTTCTTTTTTGCTAATCCGCTTAAGCAGCACAGCGTGGCCAATTTATTTAGCACCCATCCACCTATCGATGAGCGAATTAAGCGGCTGCGCAGCATGGAGGGGCACGCTTAAATTAATGGCAACTCCAAAAAAACAAACCAAACCCAAAAAAGTACCTGCGCCAGCTAATCCGCGCCGGTTAAAGCAAGCGCAGTATAAAACGCTTCGATTAAGTAAGCAGATTAAGCCTTTGTCGCCAAAAAAATTGCCCAGTAGCTTAAAGTTATTTAGACAAAGCCTGCGTCTGCTCCGGCAACACTGGAAAATATTTGGGGGCATTATTCTTATATATGGCCTGTTATATGTCGTACTTGTGCAAGGGTTAGGGAGTGGTTTAAATCTTGGCGAACTCAAATCCAGTCTCAAAAATGTTTTTACCGGTAGTTTTAGCCAGCTTAGCACTGGTTTGGTGCTGTTTGGCGCCTTGCTAGGGTCGATCAATAACACCAGTAACGCTTCGGCGGCAGTGTATCAAGCAGTGCTTATTCTAATTGCCAGCTTAGCCCTTGTGTGGGCTTTGCGTGAAGTTCGAGCAGGGACCAGTTTGCGCGTTCGCGATTCATTTTATAAGGGCATGTATCCACTGATTCCATTTTTGCTGGTGCTGATGGTAATTGGTTTGCAGCTGATTCCGCTGGGCATTGGCTCCACCGTGTACAGCTTGGTCGTCAATAATGCTATTGCCGTGACGTTTCTAGAAAAATTCTTGTGGGCCGCCCTATTCTTTGCGCTGACGCTATTGTCTATATATATGGTGACCTCCTCGGTGTTTGCGCTGTATATCGTGACTTTGCCTGACATGACACCCATGAAGGCCTTACGCTCTGCCAGGCAGTTGGTGCTGCATCGGCGTTGGGTTGTTTTGCGTAAAGTGTTGTTTTTGCCACTCATACTACTTGTTTTGTCGGCCATACTTATTGTTCCACTAATTCTGTTTGTCACACCGCTGGCGGCCTGGGTGTTCTTTGGGTATTCGATGTTGGGGTTGGCCTTGATCCACGGCTATATGTATACCCTGTATAGAGAGCTGTTATGAAAGCCAGTCAATCATCTGCCGCTAAACGGGCTGCCGAACTCCGAGAGTTACTCAACAAGTACTCCTATGAATACCACGTGCTGGATCAGCCGTCGGTTACCGATGCCATTTATGACGGCCTTATGCGTGAGCTAAAAAGCCTGGAAGAGCTGCATCCAACTTTGGTTACACCCGATTCACCAACCCAACGCATTGGCGGTCAGCCTATTAAGGGTTTTGAAAAGTTCACGCACGCTCAGCGCATGATGAGCCTGCTGGATGCGTTTAGTGACCAAGAAACCTTGGCTTGGTTTGAGCGAGTCAAAAAATTGGATCCAGGCGTGGCCAAAGCCACCTTCTGGGTAGATAGCAAGAAAGATGGCCTGGCCGGTGCGCTTCATTATCAAGATGGAGTGCTGGTGCGGGCGGTGACACGTGGAGATGGCACCATCGGAGAAGTGGTGACTAGCAATATTCGCACACTGCCGAGCGTACCCTTACGTTTGCGTGGCAGCGGGCTCTTCACAAAAGGGCGCACCGAAATTCGCGGCGAAATAATCATGACCAAGCGCGATTTTGAAAAACTAAACAAACAGCGCGAGGCCGAGGGTCAGCCGATTTTTGCCAATCCGCGCAACCTGGCGGCTGGTACTATCCGCCAACTCGATCCTAGGTTGGTGGCAGCTCGGCCACTGCAATTTCATGGTTACGATCTTATTCGTGATGACGCGAGTGAGGTGCCCAGCAATAGCTTTGCCTATAAAACCATGGCGGATTTAGGCATAATTGTCGATAAAGAGGCGCATGCCGAAGCTACACTGGAGAGTGTGCTTAAGTATGCTCACGACTTTGCAACCTTGCGCCATGACTTGGCGTACCACACCGATGGTTTAGTAGTAAAAATTGATGATCGTCGCCTGCAAGCTCGACTGGGCAGCGTTGGTAAAAATCCTCGGGGAGCCATTGCCTATAAATACCCCGCCGAGGAAGCCACTACGGAGGTTAAGGACATAGTCATTAGCATTGGGCGAACTGGTGCAGCCACACCGGTGGCGGTCTTTTCACCGGTGGTCGTGGCCGGCACCACCGTGCAACACGCCAGTCTGCATAATGCTGACGAAATTGCCCGAAAAGACGTGCGGGTAGGGGACACGGTTGTCATATATAAGGCCGGCGAAATCATCCCGCAGGTGAGTAAGGTGCTAGAAGAACTCCGGCCCAAGTCCGCCAAGCCGTTTAATATGGAGCGCGAACTTCAGCGGCAATACCCGGAATTGGAATTTGTTCGTCCTGAGGGTGAGGCCGTTTACCGCGTCAAAGGGGTGACTGGCAAGCTTTTACTCAAACAAGCCCTGATTCATTTTGCTTCTAAAGGCGCGCTCGATATAGACACACTCGGGGAAAAGAATGTCGGAGCGCTGGTGGATGCTAAGTTAGTACGCGACCTGGCCGATATTTACACACTGACCAAAGAGCAAGTCCTGGCACTCGATCGCTTTGCCGATATCTCTGCCCAAAAATTAGTTGATGGCATTGCCGCCAAACGTCACCCGCCACTTAGCCGTTTTATATATGGCCTTGGCATTCGGCACGTGGGCGCGCAGACAGCTATAGACCTGGCCAATACCTTTCGCCGGCTGGACAATCTCGGCACTGCCACCTACGAACAGTTGAATGCTGTAGAGGGCGTTGGTGAAATTGTGGCCGAATCGATTTTGGCCTGGTTTACTGATGAAGATAATACAAAACTACTGGCCAAATTCCGTAAGCTGGACGTCTGGCCGTTGGACGTCAAGCACCTGGGTGGAAAACTAACCGGCAAAAGCTTTGTAGTAACTGGCTCGCTGGAATCCATGGGACGCGATGAGGCGGCTGAAAAAATCCGGTCGTTAGGCGGCACTTTTCAGTCAAGTATTGGCAAAGATACCGATTATTTAGTGGTGGGAGAGAACGTGGGCGCCAGTAAGCTTACGAAAGCTACCAAGCTCGGCACCAAACAAATTACAGAAGACGACTTGCTCAAACTATTGCATAATTAGCTAAACAGGTTATGCTTGGATTAGTTCGTGCGCTACTGCGGCACGCGTGAAATAAACAACCAAAACAAATACACCTGCCGCAAGGTGGGCGCGCACGAAAAAGAGTCCAGCTTGTCCTGGACTCTTAGTTTTTCCACAGCTTTAGTTGACCTAATTTCTGCTTATGCTTACACTCTAAAGTAATTAATTCCGCAAAATGACCAATAAAACCAAAAACAAACCCAGCAAATTTAAACCAGCCGCACGCTTCAGTTTTAGCCGTAAGAACGCCTTTCTCATAGTCGCGGCGTTTGTGATTATTGGCGGCCTTTTTATATACAAGTCGTTTGCCGCCACAGTTTCTACTAAGCCAATTGTTGCTATCGCAGCCGATGACAGTAATGGTGGATACTGGTACGCTGGTCTAGATGGCGGCGTATTTTCGTACGGTGATGCTCATTTTGTAGGTAGTGCGGCTGGGAAATTCGGGCTTACTGCTTCTAATTATGCGGTTGGCATCAGCGCCCTCAAAACCACCAAAGGTTACTATGTGGCAACCAGCACGGGCAGGGTTTTTGCTTTTAATGCACCGTTTCATGGTGACATCGTCTCCAGAGGCATAGCTCTCACTCAGCCGATTGTGGGCATCGTGGCTACCTCATCTGGTGACGGCTATTGGTTGGTATCGAAAGACGGTCGTGTGTATGCCTTTGGTGGTGCGCAGTTCTATGGTGGCCTGCTTGGCCTGGGTATTAACGTGACGAATATTGTCGGCATGGCTCGTGTCGGCGGCGATGACGGCTACTATCTTGCTGGATCCGATGGCGGCGTCTACGCCTTTGGCAACGCCCCTTTTAAGGGCTCGATACCTTCGATCAAGGCTAGACTGACCAAGCCCATATCGGGTATTGTCCGCGGCAGTGGTGGCTATTATCTGGTGGCTCAAGACGGCGGGGTTTTTGCTTTTGGTGCTCCGTTTTATGGATCGGCTGTCGGCAAATCGAATTACCCAGTCACGGGTATTGATATTACCACCGGCGGCGGAGGCTACTACCTAGTTGCCCAAGACGGCGGTATATTCGCCTATGGCAATGCTAAATATTTAGGCAACACTGCACCCTCGTTTACCCCCACGGCTTGCCAATCGCTCAATGCCAATCAGCGTGGCAATTGGCCGGATTGTCGGGCTGCCAGCTGCGCCCTGGATGGTGTTGGCAAAACCGTTGGCAGCTGGCCTAACTGCAGCTATCCGTTACAAACTTGCTGGAACAATGCGCGAATCCCAGTCAACCAAACTTGTCCAGCTCGGCCAGGTGGTGGAACGCCAGGCTCATCTGGCGGCGGATCTCCCCCGGCATCGAATGCAACGGCCAGCCAGCTCTGCGCCCGATTAGGCACCGATGATTGGGCCACACGGCAGATGGAAAGAGCTTTACAAGACCATACTTCGTCATTGACGCCCAAAGGTATTTACGCCGCCAAGGAAACAGTAGCCTGGCAGGTTAACACCGATACTGCCATTAATGACGTTAATTCCGTTATGGCCTCAAATTGTTCCGGAACTACAGTCCTCACCAGAGCCTCATTTGATTGGGCTGAAGGCCGGCTTAGGTTCGCTGCTAGTCAATTAAATGCTTGGAACCAATATTTGAGTGCCTGGGTTAGTTCCTTAACAAATAAAGCCCATTAGCAGTAAGGATGAAATGACATGTCACTAACTCTAACTCGAAAAAAAATCGTTATCGTTTTTGGTATCATCTTTGTGGCTGGCTCGCTGCTGTATGTCTTTAACGGTGGCGTCAAGAAAAAAATGGTGGCTAACAAAGGTGATAAAATTGCCGCCCAATATGCTAATGCAGCCAGTAATGAGCAGAAGCAAATATTTTCACAGCAAATTTCTAATAAAAAGATAGATCCCAATAATCCTAACGACATTCAGCGCATTCAAAATGATCAAAAAATCACCGATCAAATGGCCGCCGAACTTAACAAGGCCCTAAGCGCTCCTATTTAATCGCAGGGCAGTACTCTGGCCACAAGCTCATAGCTAGATGTAGTCTATGGTAAAATGTAGCCTTGTTTATCCCATGGGGACGTAGCTCAGTTGATTAGAGCGCTTGTATGGCATACAAGAGGTCGTGGGTTTGACTCCCATCGTCTCCACCAGAAAAATTTGCAAGTTTAAATTTTTATGCTTAAAATGGGCTGAGACATATAACCTAATTAAAGGGTACCTACATGCCATCCAGAAAAACCGCCGTAGCAACAAAACAAAAATCAAAAAAGAAAAAGTCAAAATTATCATCAAGATTTTCATGGTTACGGCTCAGCATTTTGTTTGTAGTTATGGCGCTGGTGGCCGCCGTTGGTGTGGCTCGTTTGCCGCGAACCAAAGCCGCTGCCAGCAATATCACCAAAGTGGTGGTTATTTTCCAGGAAAACCATACCTTCGATAATGTGCTTGGTTACATGTGTGCCACCGAAACTCGAACTGAACCTTGTGATGGCACCACCAGCGGCAGTACGAAAGTCCCGGTCAGCAAGACAAATAGCACTGGTTCTCAAGCTATTCCGCTTACCCAAGCCACGGACATTGTTCCATCTGTCGGCCATGATCCGAATTCCCAAAAAACGGCTATTGACGGCGGTAAAATGGATGGATTTAATAAGGTTAATGGCTGTGGCCCATCGGCCTCACCGCCCTATGCTTGCTACACCCAATATCACCCTGATCAAGTACCGAATCTATCGTCACTGGCCCGCAGCTATACAATTACCGACCGCTTTTTTAGCGAATGTACAGCCGAATCGGCGGTGGCCCACATCGATCTTGGTGACGCTGGCAAGGGCTCCCAATTGAGCCAAGGCACCTGTTCGGCTAACTTTAGCGGCGCTAACCCAACCCACTTTTCTGGCAATGGTAATCAGGGCGGTTGCACGTCCAAACTGACGGCCGGCTGGGTTGACCCAGCTAGCGGCGCTAAAACGGCACAGCGCATCTGTGTCCCCTTGCAAAATGGCAGTATTCCCGATCCCAAGATTGGTACGGTCACGACTCCAGTTCCATGGGAAGATAACCTTTTCTCGCAGTTATCGAGAAACAACGTTAGCTGGAAAGAATACTCTAGCTTACAGCGCTGGGACACGTGCCGCTATTTTGCAGAGTGTATCTACACCCAAAACCAGGCCAAGAACATAGTCGGAACACAATCCATCCTAACTGATGCCGCCAACGGCACGTTACCTACCTACTCGCTGCTGGTGCCTGACGGCGACCCTAACCCCGGCGACATCAACGAAACCAGCCAACACAATGGCAGCTCCATGCTGTATGGCGATAACTGGATCGGCCAGGTGGTATCGGCCATTCAAAACGGTCCTGATTGGCAGCACACTGCCATTGTCATTACGTATGATGACTGTGGCTGTTTCTACGATCATGTTGCTCCACCGGCTAGCACAACCTGGGGTCTCCGGATGCCCACCGTTATTGTTAGCCCCTGGGCTCGTCCTAACTGGACAGACCACACACCGGCCAGCTTTGCTTCGCTGGTCCACCTGATCGACAATGTTGCCGGATTAAGTCCCTTAAACGACCGTGCCGCCTCAGCCTACGACTTAAGCGGATCATTTAACTTTGCCCAGACACCGCTGGCCAAAACATCGCTTAAACAAAACACTATTCCCGCTGCTTCCGCAACCTATCTCAAGGCGCACCCTGCCCAGAACGATCCTTCGCTTGATTCCTTTGAGAGCGGTGCCGCTCACTAGGCTGGTTGCCGGACTACGGCGTCTTCCGGCAGTAAAAACCAAATGCTCGGAAACCGGTTAGAACTGCTAAAATAGCTACATGGCCAAAGAGACCAAGGAGCAAGTAAAGTCGGTACGCTATCGGACACGGTGGCTGAGTATTTTTGGTCTGGTGATTCTACTAGTGTCCGGCTGGTTCTGGTGGACCAAAGTTTACACTTCTCCACGAAATGTTTTTTTGGGTATGCTAAGTTCCAGTCTCAGTACGCCGAGTGTCACCCGTCATTTAACAGAGAAAGCCTCGGGCAGTACCCAAAACCAGTACACCCAAATTAACTTTGGGGGGCAAACTTTTGTTCATGTGCTTAATACTAACCAGCAAGTTGGTCAGACTGGTCAAAACAATAGTATCAAAACCGAGACCATCGGTACTCTTAGGCAAGATTTTGCTCGCTACGTAGCTATTGAAAGTTCTCAGAAAAACCAAGCCGGAAAGCCGCTTAATTATGCCTCGGTGCAACAAGTTTGGGGCAAGAGTGAAGTAGCTAAAAATGGCCAGGCTACTTCAACCCGCTTCCTTGAACAGGCTACCTTAGGTATTGTGCCTCTCGGGAA
>JAQGHD010000007.1 GCA_028288965.1 Candidatus Saccharimonadota bacterium
GTGTTCTTTATGTTGCTCAAGCTGCAACTGGGCAAGTTGGGAGCGCAAGATGGTCAGGGCTCTGTCTTTATTCTGTAGTTGCGAGCGCTCGTTTTGAATACTTACCACCAGCCCTGTTGGAATATGGGTAATCCGGACGGCTGAGTCGGTGGTATTGACGCTTTGCCCGCCGTGACCGCCAGCTCGAAAAACATCTACTTTAAGATCTTTTTCATCAAGAGGCAGCTCTTCGGGTTTGGTAATACTTGGCAGAACAGCTACTTTGGCAAAACTGGTTTGACGGAGATTATCGGCATTAAAGGGACTGAGCCGTACCAACCGATGCACGCCATGCTCGCCTTTTAATTTACCGTAAACAAACGAGCCACTGAGTTCCAGCGTAACGCTTTTTAGCCCGGCTTCTTCGCCAGCAGACTGGTCAATTATCTCGGTTTTCACCCCGTGTTTTTCAGCCCAGCGCACGTACATTCTAAGCAGCATGCCGGCCCAGTCTTGGGCGTCGGTGCCACCTGCCCCGGCATAGATACTCAAAATAGCATCGTGATCATCAAACGGGCCGCTAAATTGCAGCTCTTTTTTAAGGGCCGTAAAGCTTTTGGCAAGTTTAGACAGTTGGGCAGCTAAGTCGTCCTTCAGGCTGGCATCCTGAAGTTCAATCATATCTTCTAGGTCATGCAACTCTTGATCTATGGCTTGCCACGGCTTAAGGCGTTCTTGCAACCGCGCTTGCTGCTTCATGACGTCTTGGGCCTTAATTTGATTTTGCCACAGATTGGGATCGGCAGCTTGTTGAGTCAGTTGCTCTAGTTCCTGACGAAGTTTGGCGTAGCCAATACGTTCTAGCGCTGTACTCAGAACTTGTCGTAATTCAGCCGATTGCTTTTTTAGATCCATGGCTCAAGTATAGCTTACCAGAGCTGTCGCACCTGATCCTGCAGTTGACTAACAAATTCAATATTGCTATTACCGAGTACTCCAAATCCCCAAACTTTGTCTTCAAATAGGGCCCGGGTTATATCTATGATACGAGTTTTAGTAATAGCCTTGATGCGCTGAGGAACCTGGTAATAATCATCGATGACATCATCAAAAAAGTAGCGGAAGCTATAGCCATTGGCGGTGCCGCCTACGGTTTGACCGCTGCGCTGAAAGCGGCCTAAGGCATATTGCTTAGCCATCTCGATGTCTTCCTGGCTCAGTTTGCCGTCAAAAATGTTTTTCATCTCATTGGTAACAATATTAAACAAAGCCGGCGCATTCTTGCTCATGACCTGGGCCCCAATCCACCAGTTAGTACTGGTGAGCGTTTGCCCATAACCCGAACTCATGCCATACACCAAGCCACGTTCCCGCGCTGTGCCTAAAATTCGTGAGTAGAGTGTCTCGGTTAGCATGGTATTAATCAGGCTCAGAGCGTCCATCTCTGGATCGTCCATGCGCCTGAGCATAAAAGTGTCTACATAAAAATAAATGTTATCGACAGTGCGATTACGAATCAACAGCGGATCCTGGAGTGTTTTAGGATGTTCTACGGGCAGCGGCTGGCGTCCCCGCCCCTTTTTGAGCCCCATATTGCCTACCCGGTCTTTGACTGCCAGCTGGCGTTTTTCAGACAAATTGCCGGCCATAACAAACCGCAAATTGCTGGTAGTATGGGTGCGTTCATAGTGCGCCACTATGTCTTTTAGCTTGACGTTAGTCAGCAGTTTGCGCCGTTCTTGATCAGTGACTACTTTAAAACCGTATTTCTCCCGCAGGGCCAGACTCAAATGCCTAAAGTGATTGTTGGACCGAGCAGCCAGCTCTTCACGGACATTTCCAAACTCGGAATCAAACTCTTCGGCTAAGAATAATGGTTTGGTAATGGCCACCAACAGCAGCTCCAGCACCCGTTCCCACTCAAAATCAGCACACTCGGCCTCATAGGTAATATCATAGCTCCCAGTTGAGGCATTTGAGTAAGCGCCGTTTTTCTCAAACTCCGCCTGAAAAGCGCGGGCTTTAGGAATAAACTCATTGGCCCCCAGCAGCATATGTTCCATGAGATGTGGCGTTTCGGTTTTATTACGTTCCACCAAGTACTCACCGGCCCGAAAATTAAAATCAAAGGTCATGACGGATGCATCGGGAATATGAACAAGTAACCCGCGGGCCCCATTGTCCAAAACTAATTCAGAAACTGTATGCTTCAACTTGTATACCTCATGTACCTACCGGCGCTTTTTGCCCTTAGCTCGGCGTTTTCTTTCGGCTTTACGCTTTTTACGGCGCGTTCCGGCAGTGTCTTTATGTTTAGTAGGCGTTTCAGCGGTGAGTTTAAAATCTTCTTCCTGGAATTCTTCGGCTTCGATAATTTCGCTGGCATTACCAATTGAACGTCGGGCGGCACGGGTTAATTCAGTCTCGATCGGACGATCAAGTTGCTCTTCATCAACCGGCTCAGCGTGGAATACCGTACGAACCACATCGTGTCGTAGGCTGTCCTGCATTTCATCAAACAAATGCTGTCCTTGCCGACGATACTCTACCAGCGGATCACGCTGCCCCACACTTATCCAGTGGATCCCCTCGCGCAAGTGATCCATGTTTTCTAGGTGTTGCATCCATAAGTTATCGAGTACCTGCAGGTAAATGTCACGCTCAATCTTGCGCATTATCTCTGGGCTAAAAGTTGCTTCGCGAGCGGCATATAATTTAACCGCTTCTACCTCTAGTTGCTTGGCAAACGTGTTAGCATCACCATCAAATAAGGTATCCAGGGTAATTTCTTCAAATGGAAAACTTTCGCGTACAAGTGCTTCAAATTGATCGGATGTGGCCAGTGGCGAGTGAGCTAGAACACGGGCTTCTTCCTCTATAAAAGCCTTAATACGCTTTTTGATGTCATTTTGTTTTAAAATCTCACGGCGCATGGCGTAAGTAGCCTTACGGTGGCGATTCATCACATCGTCATATTGAACAACATTTTTGCGCATATCAAAGTTGTGGCCTTCTACTTTTTTCTGAGCCGCCTCTAGGCTACGGGAGATCATGCGGTTTTCAATCGGGGTTTCGTCATCTACTTTAAGCCGCTCCATGATGCTGGCAATTCTATCGCCACCAAAGATACGCATCAGATCATCCTCGGTACTAACAAAGAACTGAGTCAGGCCTGGGTCACCCTGACGTCCAGCTCGACCACGCAGCTGATTATCAATACGCCGCGACTCGTGCCGCTCAGAACCAAGCACAAACAAACCACCCAGGTCTTTTACACCTTCGCCAAGCACAATGTCGGTACCACGACCAGCAATGTTGGTAGCCAGCGTAACGGCGCCCTTTTCTCCCGCCTTGACAACAATTGCCGCTTCACGCTCGTTGTTTTTAGCATTCAAAACCTGGTGCGGCACGCCAGCTTTATGAAGCATTGTGCCCAGCTTTTCGTTCTTCTCAATACTTACCGTACCAATCAAGACCGGTTGACCTTTTTGGTGCAAAAGCTTAATTTCGTTAATTATGGCCTTAAACTTACCGGCTTCGGTTCGATAGATTCTATCTGTTCTATCAATTCTGGCCAGTGCCCGATTGGACGGTACTTCTACCACATCCAGCTTATATATCTGATGAAATTCTTCACTTTCGGTCATGGCCGTTCCGGTCATACCGGCCAATTTTTCGTACAGACGGAAATAGTTCTGAAATGAGATGGTGGCCAGCGTCATTGATTCTTCTTGGACTTCCACACCTTCTTTAGCCTCGATTGCTTGGTGCAAGCCTTCGTTGTAGCGCCGGCCCTTGAGCAGTCGTCCCGTAAACTCATCGACGATAACAATTTCGCCCTCGTTGGTAATCACATAATCCTTATCGCGCTTGAACAGCGTTTGGGCACGCAGGGCTTGATCTAAGTGATAGATAGTTCGGATGTTCTCGGTAGCGTACAGGCTTTTGATACCCAAAATTTTTTCAATCATTTCTACGCCATCATCAGTGAGGATAACGGCTTTACGCTTCTCATCGACTTCATAGTGCTTATCGGGCTTAAGCTGACGAACGACTTTAGCAAACTGGGCGTAGGCTGCTCCACTGACAGCAGCAGGGGCCGAGATAATCAGGGGGGTTCGGGCTTCATCAATTAAAATCGAATCTACCTCATCAACAATGGCATAGTTGAGTGGACGCTGGCGCAGCTGATCTTCCTCGCGCACCATGTTGTCACGTAAATAATCAAAGCCAAACTCGTTATTGGTGCCATATGTGATATCGGCTGCATAGGCATCTTGACGACTGCTGGGTCTGAGGTGACGCATGCGGGGGTCGTAGTGCTCTTCATTGACAAACTCCGGGTCATAAATAAACGACTCGTCAGGAATTATCACGCCGACGCTTAAGCCTAAAAAGTGATACACCGGTGCCATCCAGCCCGCCCCCAACTGTGCCAGATAGTCATTCACTGTCACCAGGTGTGCGCCCTTGCCCGTCAGCGCGTTGAGATACATTGGTAAGGTAGCCACCAGTGTTTTACCTTCACCCGTTTTCATTTCGGCAACCTTGCCCTCATGCAGCACCATGCCACCGACCAGCTGCACGTCAAAATGCCGTTGCCCTAAGGTACGGAGTGCAGCCTCACGGGTAACCGCAAAAGCATCCGGCAAAATTTTATCTAAAGATTCCTTAGCGAGGCGCTTTTTTAATACAGCTGTTTGTTCCTGCAGCTGTTTATCGGACATCTTCTGATACTTTGGTTCAAGCGCATTAACTTCGCGTGCCCGCTTCTGCATGCGCTTAACTGTTTTTACTTGTGGATCACCCAAAAGTCGCTTTAACGTTTTCTTCATGTAAGCCTAGAACCCTTTAAAACAGAAATTACCTAATCGAGTATATATTGTACCTTATGGCAAGTGTTTGATGCGAACGTATTTTTGCTGATACCTTACGGCCTAGAATCGCCGACTTAGATGTTTTAGTACCCCCAATTGTTTAAACCGCCAAAGTGTCCAAGCAAGTGATAGAAGTGCCAGGATACCTAAAAGCCACCAGACTTGCAGCTTATGGGGGTGCTTATTGTTGACGACAATGTTTTGGGATTTGGACGTTACCGTGCCATCAACGTTGTAAATACGAGTTTCGACAGTATGTTTGCCGTTCGATAAACGCTTGGTATCTAAATGATACGAGAAATCACCATCGGTAGCCGTAAACACCAGTTTGCTATCGACATAATACTCAACCTTCAAGACACTACTAGGATCAGTTATTGATGGAGCCAGATTAACGTCGCCAGAGATTTCTTGAGTTTGGCCGCCGCCTATGACCAATGTTTTGGTGGTTTGGCCGCCGCTACCCGGCGACTTTGATCCCGACCCAGAGGACCCTGAGGAGCCCGAACTCGTACCGCTGCCTGACGAACCGCCACCAGTTGGTGGAGTAACCTTAGCATTGTGCGTGGAAAGAGTTATAGCCGGACTTAGCGTGGAATTGCCAGCGCTATCAAATGCTTTGACTGTAAAGCTATAGTTAGCGTCTGGCTTGCTGGTTGAGTTCCAATGATATATCCAGCCATACTGGGGTGAGGCTGTGGCACTAGCAAGATATGAGCCGTTGATGTAGTAGTCAACTTTCGTAACACCGCGATCATCAGCAGCGTTAGCGCTAAATATGACATCACTTCCAGCTACATTACTCCCAGTTGCTGGCGTCACTATTTTGACAGCGGTTGGCGCAGAAGTGTCAGGGCTGACACTTAAGGCCAATGCTTTATAGGCCGTCCAGGCGGGCTTGGCTGTTCCATCGATTTTCCTAAGCCCAAAATAGTTTTCTTTTGTGCTGGAGGCTCCGTAGGCAGCTTCGTCCTTCCATTCATACCAAAACATTGGGCCGGTCCAACCATATGAGCCGCCTAAGTTATAGGCTTCACTCAGCCAATTTGATTGATTGGTCTCCCCCGCCGCTTTACTGCCGGAACTTGTAAAGCCAAATTCTGTCATCCATATTTGTTTGGCGCTATCTCCGTTGGCAGCCATAATACCGCGGGCATTGCTGCTCGCCCAAGACATTTGCCACCATGAACTCCATTGCTGATTGGTAGTCGGCGGCTCAAAATCATCGGTATATGGATGCCAGCCCACACCATCAAAGTTGTTTTTACCACCATTGTTATATATTTGCTGCAAGAATGCTGGTGGTGAGTAATCAATTACGTTACCGACGTTGCAGCACGGTGCCGGCCCGGCAGTAATTACTGTGGCCGCAGAAACAGCTTTAATTGCTGGGTAGGCTTGTTTTAGCATATTTGTATAGACAGCCGGGTTGGGCTGCGGCTTAAAGAATACACTGGAGTTTGGTTCATTCCAGATTTCCCACGCGCCCACGCGCCCGTTATAGCGAGCGGCGGCGGCAGCAGCATAGGCAGCGTACTGCGCCGGATTAGCCGGCTGAGTATGATCGTCACTCGATCCGTTTAAGGCCGCCCAGGCTGGGCTGTAGTCTAAAACGCCAAGGACGCTCATGCCCCGACTGGTCGCCTCGTTCACTAATCGATCGCTTCGTCCCCAGTCATATGAATTAGCGCCCCCGGCTTGCACCACCGACCAAGGAAAGTCAGCGCGCACCCACTTTACGCCTAATGATTTTAAATCATCAAATTCACTATCGAGTGCCGGACAGGAAGCAGCTGCATTGGCTGAGCACCCCAGCCAAGTCCAGCCAACGTGCATACCAAACATGTTTGGGCTCAGGGCTGCTCGGCTGCGTACAATAAAATAACCGCCTAACGAAAAAATCGCAACAAATAATAAAGCTAGTAAACCATTAAACCGTGGTGGCGTTTTGAGGGTTCGTTTTTTTGGTTTTGACATACGTATAAAACACTAGCCCCTGCGCCGTATCCGTCCCAGTATTCGTCGGTGCAGTTTTAAGGAGCTATGTGTTTCTTTATACTTTTTGATCTGGTTCTTGAGCTTTGCTTCCACAATATCTACCGCCGCAAACATGTTCACAGTGGTTTCTTTGGTGGTCAAGGTATCGTGGGGTAAGCGAAGCACAACTTCGCAACTGCACAATTTTTTGGTCTTGATCATTTGCTCGCTTAACTTTACTTCTGCATGCGCGCTGGCTCGAGCTCGCCGGGGCAAGTAAGTATCAAGCTTACCGATTTTTTTGGTGACATATTTTTTTAAATCATCATCTACTTTGATGTGCAGGCCGCTAATTTCCAAGCGCTCGATCATATTTCTTCCCGTCCGCCCATGTAGCTCTGTAAGACCTCAGGAATAATTACATGACCATCGTGTGTTTGATAGTTTTCAATAATACCAACCAGCGCACGCTGGGCAAAGACGGTAGCATCGTTGGTATGCACCAAGTCTATTTCCCCATTACCCCGGCGGAAACGAGTCTGCAAGCGACGCGCCTGATAATCAGTCATATAATCGGCAGTGTGCGTTTCACGGTATTTATTTTGTCCAGGCAGCCACACGTCAATGTCCCAACCCCGAGCATTAGGTTTACCGATGTCGGCTGTACACTTATTGAGTAGCCGATACGGTAGCTGCAGTTCCCGCATTAAGCGTTCTTGAATAGCAATCATCAACAAATGTTCGTGATACGACGTTTCGGGCGTGGTCAGACTTTCCATCTCTAACTTATTAAACTGATGCATGCGGATGATACCTTCCATATCTTTGCCGTAGGTACCGGATTCTTTCCGAAACTATGTCGCAAAGCCAACGTAACGCAGCGGCAACTGTTTTTCTTCAAAAATTTCATTGGCGTGCATGCTACCCAGTACGTGCTCGGCGCTTCCCTGTAGCCAGAGCTCTTCGCCCTCTATTTTATAACGATCGTCCTGCGGCTCGAGTCGATCCATGGCGTCGTATAACTCAGTCCGAATCATCAGCGGCGGCAGGACCGGAACAAATGGTTTAGCAGTAACCTGTAAATTATTTTCCTGAATAAGATGCTCTAAAAATGCCTCGTTGGTCAGCCGGTCGACGGCGTATTGCATAAGCGCCCATTCTAACCGAACCAGGTCACCCTTTAGATAAGCAAAGCGAGCGCCAGCGACTTTGGCACCGCGATCTTTGTCGATCCAGCCTTTGGCCTCACCAATTTCCCAGTGATTTTTCGGTTCAAAGTAAAAATCGCGTTTAACACCAACTTCTTTAGCCACCACGTTATCATCTTCACTATCGCCAACTGGGACGTCTTCGGTCGGCATATTGGGTACGGCCTTGAGTAGCTGAATAAAGTCATGGTCAATGGGTTCCAGCTCGGTTTCCAGCGCCGTGATACTGTCCTTATATTCGCGGCCTAAGGCAATCTGCTCATCACTAGGTTTGCCCTGCTTCAGCTGTTCAGCCAAGGCATTACGCCGAGCCCGAAGCTCCTCTACCTTGCTCAGAAGTTCTCGGCGCTTTTTGTCTAACTCAATTAAGCGAGGGATATCAACGTCGTACTTTTTTTGTTTTGATTTCTCTGCTACAAGTTCTGGATTTTGCCGAATGTACTGTATGTCTAGCATAAACTCATTATAGCCTAAGATGCATCAATCTGAAGCCATTACTAGATTTGCAAGTCTGTTTGTTCCAGCGGTATCTTTTTGGTTCGTTTTGGTTTAATAACAGGTTCGATTGTCTTGGCAGGCGCCGGTTTTGGTAAGCGCTCTAAAATAGCGTTTTTATAGAGCGCCAGGCGTTTCTCCACGTAGGCACAAAAATCACACTCACCGCCCATAATACTAATCCCTACTTCTGGCATGTCGTCGCTATCTATGCACTCCTTCATTTTGAATATGGTTGGCTCTACCCAACCATCGTTACCAGTATAGGCAATAACCTTAGTTCTAAACTCCACCCGGTCATAAAAGCCATCGAGATCCAACCGGCCGTTGGTGTAGACAAAATAGCCAGTATCGCTCACCTTAAAACCGTTTTGGCGCAGTAGCCATTGATACACTTCCATCTGACGCTTATAGGTAACTTGCCAGTCGGCATCTAAGGTCACTTCGCTGCTTTTAGCCGTAGCCTTGTAATCCACCACAATGAGTTCACCATCGTTGTTCACCCAAATGTCATCCACCGCGCCAAAAAGATGTAGGTTGGTTGGCGTGTGGTGCGTAAAAACACCCACAAAGTTCTGGCGCCAACGATCTAAATCGTCATGCGTATACGGAATGGCTTCTACCCCGTACTCAATCATGATGGGATGCGCTTCCCCCTTAAGACGATAGCTATCAAATTCTTTTTTAAAAAGTTCGTCGATGGCCTTATTGATTTGAAACGGCGGACCATCTGGACGCTTAATTTTTAACCTAGCGTCGAGCCAAAAACAACGTTGGCACTGGGTAAACAGCTCGATCTTACTGCGACTGAGCTTAAAGGGTTTGGTTTGCCCTGGTATATACGGCTGCGAGCGACGCCCCCAATAATTGGCCATGAATTCCTCAAATTAGTATTGGTATTATACCAGCTTACCAATAGCCGTAACGCACGCTGTTTCAGCTCTGAGTGTAAAATCGTGAAGATTTAAATGCTGCGTATTGTGCGCATCAAATAATGTCTTCTCGGCCTCTGACCAGCCGCCTTCTGGCCCGATAAACACACCAACTGTATCTGTAATTTCTAATTTTTGATTGTCTGAAGATTGCTCACAGACCAGTAGTTGCAGCTTAGTCGCAAATTCATTAAAGGCAGTGGTAAGATTGATTGGTTCACGAACACTTGGGATATCGCTACGCCCACATTGCTCGGCGGCTTCTATAGCAATCTTCGTGGCTCGCTGTTCGTTAAAACCGGTCTTTTCACTCCTATCAGCCAATATCGGCACAAAGTGACTAACCCCTAGCTCGGTACACTTCTGCACTACCCAATCATTTTTATCCTTTTTGAGGAGCGCCCAAAACAAATAAATATTTTTAGCGGGTAGTTTGCGAGCATACTCGGTGATTAATACCAGGTGTGCCTCAGCGTCTTTTAGCTCTAGCAGTTTGTAGAGCCTATCTTGCTGACCATCAAACAGCACCAGCTGCTCGCCTGCCTTAAAGCGTAGTACCTTGCGCCACTGTTGTAGCAAGCCAGGGTCATGTAGCCAAAAATCATGCTTTAGCTCAATGTGTGGCGCATAAAATCTATGAATTTTCATATATACGTATACTACCAGTTTTTATTATTTACAAACATATTGAATAATAAATTTACTCAACTCAATTCCTTGCTTTTATAATTATACGGCTTGAATAATTACTTATGTAGCCCAACAATGAGATCAATAACTAGCAGTGCTAAGGTTACATTTTGCAGGACAACAAAACTGCGCTCAGTAGCAGTATAATCGGTTTGTTTGGCCGTTTGCTTATAGATGCGAACCTGGTGTCGGAACCACAAAAGATTGCTAACTAGGAGTATGAGGTAGGCCACGTAGACATACCAAGAGCTACGAACCATGCCAAAGGCTAGCGTGCCGATGGCCGATACTAAGATATAAATCCATGGTATTACCAAGGCGATGGCCGCTAATATAAGATTGGTCCAACGGACTTTTCTGGTTCCTTTATTGTCTTTTTCAGCCAGCCAACAGAGTATACCGGCCAATACGGTGAAACCAGCCAGAAGCTTCAAGGCCACCACGTCCTCTACCCCGCTCAGCATGGCCACTACTTCTAGCATGAGGGCCGAAATAATGCCCCAATATATCCAGCGCAATGGATTAACTTTGTTCCTAAGCGATTTTTGGTAGGTCTCTTTCATGGAACTGACTACCAGTACGCAGTAAGCAACAGCAATAAATAAGATAATTAGCAGACCAAACCACAGCGGGATATCCCAAATATGATGACTGGCAGTGACAAAAGCCGTTTTGTTTTGGCCAAGCAAGGCATCATTTGTCTGGTGCGTAATTGTCCAAGGATATCGGACGGCCTTCATAAACCACACCACACCAACCCCCAGTATCACAAAGACAGCTGCAAAAATCTTGTGAATAGATTCAAGGTTAACGGCCCGTGTCTGCACAGGCTTCTTTACTGTTTTCCTCGCCATATGCTGCTAACTATAGCACATCTGCTTTACCGGTGCGTACGAAATATACCCCAGAAATACCCGCTGCAAAGATAGCTGTTTCTGGTGACCTTACGCTTCCAGTTGTAGTCGTTTTACTAACCAGTCGCCTGGCAAGATGCTCAAGAACCAGCCCGCCCGTGGTCCAGATTCCTTACCAATGAGTGTCCTGTAGAGAATGGCAAACATTTCTTTTGGCTGTAAATCCAGTTGATCCTTAAGATCATAGATGGCTTTATGGAACCACTCCCCATCGGCATTGTCAGGCGCTGCGACAACTTTTTCGCTCAAGGCCTTTAGAAATTGTTTTTCTTTATCCGTAAACTGGCTGGCATCAACGGATTTCGTTAACGAAAACTTGACGTCCTCGGGTGCCCATTTATCGAGCCACCAATCAATGTAAACCAGCTCCGCTTTAATCTTATCTTCTTCTTTATCTACAATATCAGCGTGTTCGGTCCGGCGAATAACTTCCATAGTCCGAGGACCATCGCGCAATGATGCCTGATAACTATTTACTAAATGAGAGAATGGCACGGTACTTACCGTCGACTCTTTTACGTTGGCTAAGCAAAACTCCAAAAGCTGTGACTGGGCATCGGTTTTATCGGTTTTAGCTTGCAACTCCGCAAACTCATCAAACAACCTAATGAGTGTATCTCCGGTGTCAAAAAACAGTAGCTTTTCTGGTCCGTATCTCAGTAGAAAGAACCAGACAATTTCGGGAGGCAAAATTGTCAGCAGATCAGCAGCCGTCATGGTGTTGCCGGCAGACTTACTCATCTTTTTTGTGTCACCCGTTCGATTAATAAAGTTATACGGCACCGGTGTTGGAGCGGTGGCCTGAAAGACTTTTTCCACGATTTGCACGCCTGTGTCATATGAACCACCCTTGGTGGCGTGATCCCGGCCAAATGGCTCTACGTCGACACCTAGTAGCCACCAGCGGGCTGGCCAGTCAATCCGCCAGCTCAATTTGACATCCCCATGGGCATAACTCACCGTGTGTTGAGTTTCATTGCCCTGGTAGGTGATAGTCTTTTTGTTGGCATCGATACTAATAAACGGCCGGTTCTTAAGATAACCCTCCTCAATTACCTGGATTGGTGTCCACTGTTCTTCTAGTTTTCTACCTGAGACTTCTTCTAAAATCTGCTTAATCGCAGCAATATTACTCAAGGCTTTTTCTATAGCTGGCACAAAAAAACCGGATCGATATTTTTCGTGCGCACGTACTATTTCCATCTGTAAGTTGAGTTCTTTGGCTGCTTCTATCAGATCAGCTAAGAAATAATCTGCATAAGATGTACTACTACCATCCGGGGATGGTACGTCAGAAAGTGGCTTACCCAAATACTGCTTAAAGTTCTCTGGCACGTCGGCCGGCACTTTTCTAAACACATCAAGATCATCAACAATATGTAAATGTCGACTCGCTCGGCCACGTCTTTTAAGTTCAAGCATGATCGCCTCGGCCGTTAACACTTCTCGCAGGGTACCAAGATGGTACGTACCAGATGGAGAAACGCCGGATGATACGACTATCTCACCAGACGGATGCTTGAGCTCAATTTCATCAACAATTTTTATAAGCCAATTCATAAACTTCCAGTTTAGCCTAGCTGATATTACTTTAAATTACTAGCGTGGGGCCTTTTTAGGAGATATCGACAATTTTGTAGGAGGTTGTTTCGGCGGCAGTGTGGATTTCGACAGCATCTCCCTCTTTCTTGCCCAATAGCGCCCTACCAATTGGTGATTCGTCCGAGACTTTGCCATTCAACGGATCGGCCTCAACAGTACCAACTACGATGAATTGCTTGGTTACCGCCCCACTGCTCTTAAGCTTTACGGCTGATCCAAGCTGTACCTTGCTATCACCTTTTGGTTTGGTAATAATGTCGACGTTTTGCAAAATGTGTTCTATTTCAGCAATCCGGCCTTCGGTGCGCTCTTGTTCTTGGCGAGCAGAGGTATATTCGGCATTTTCACTCAAATCACCAAATTCCCGGGCGGTTTTAATGCGCTCGGCAATTGGGCCACGCTGACCTAGCAAATCTTCTAGTTCAGCTTTGAGTTCGGCAACCCCTTCTCGGGTAAGGTGAAACTGTTTTTTCATAGTTAGCTATAACTCCTTTTTTCAGGTTAGGATGGCCACCCCAGGAATCGTTGGCACTTATTGTATCAGACCTTGTTATCCCCAGCTAGGGTTTTAACGATTTCTGCAAGCCCCAGTGATTGGGCTTGTGCTTCTGTGCGTTGCTTTAGCTCATGCTTTCCAGCTTCGACTGTTTTATCACTTATGACTATACGGTATGGGATGCCCAAAAGATCGGCGTCAGCAAACTTTTCGCCTGCCCGCGCGTCACGATCATCATAGATCACTTCGACGCCAATCTGCAGCAGGTTTTCGTACAATTCATCTGCAACCTTGGCATTTTTTTCACCCAACCGGACTAGGTAGACTTTAGCAGGCGCAATATTTTCTGGCCAAATCAGACCCTTTTCATCACTCATAACTTCGGCGATTGTGCCCATCAGCCGGCTAATGCCAATGCCGTAACAACCCATAAGAGGCGCTACTCGCCCACCTTCGGCGTCTTCTACTTCGACTTCAAACGGTTTGGTGAACTTTGTCCCAAGGCTAAAAATATTGCCGACCTCTATGCCTTTGACCTCTTCTAACTCGGACTTGGTAAGCCCCAAGTCATGAATGATTTCATCGGTAAACACTTCCTTATTAATGGCTAGTTTGCGTTTTTTATCAAGATAAATGGTGTCCTCACCGGCATCAGACACTGTTTGAAACTCGTGGCTAAACTTACTAAAGACGCCACCACTGGCAAACGTTTTAAAGGTGCGCTCGCCAATACCTAGCCGATCGTATACACGCCTGTAAGCCTGGGCAATCTTTTCGTAGTACTCATCGTGCTGTTCTTGCGTCAACGCATAGGTATACATGTCTTTCATCAGGAATTCACGGCCACGCATCAAACCACTTTTGCTGCGAAGCTCATTTCTAAACTTAGTCTGAATTTGATAAATCGCTAATGGCAAATCTTTATATGAATTCAAATAGCTTTTAACAATTGGTGTAAGGTTTTCTTCATGCGTGAAGCCTAGTCCAACCTCTGTTCCATTGGCTAATTTAGTCTTAAACCAATTGTCCACCACTTTGTCACTCCAGCGACCAGTGGCCTCGTACCGTTCTTTTACCTGCAAGGCAGTCATCAGGATTTCCTGGCCACCGACGGCATCCATTTCCTCGCGGACTATCTGAGCAATCTTATTCAATACCTTGAGCCCTAAGGGCAAATAGCTATAAACTCCGGCCATTTCTTTGTGTACGAACCCAGCTTGAATTAGCAATTGAGCGTTTTTGGACTGCTCGTCGGCGGGAACTTGTTTTTTGGTTTTCGTAAAGTTGGTGCTAAGTCGCATAATTATCGGTATTGTAGCGCATTATCCTTTAAAGACGAATAACGCCAAGAAGGCGATGGTATTTTTGAGCATGTGGAGCGTAATGGAGGCCCACAGGCTGCCGGTTCTCTCAAATAGATAGATCAACACGAGCGAGAGCGTGAAGGTATCGACGGCAGCCACCCATAACAGTGGCGCGCCACTACCAAACTGTAAATGAGCCGACGCAAATAAAATGCTGGTCAATATCACCGCCCAAATTTTAGGCATACCTTTTTTTAGCCCCTGATACAAGAAGCCTCTGGTGACAATCTCTTCAACCAGCGGCGGTAGGATCACCAGACTCATAAACACCAGGATTAGCTGGTAACCCCCGGCAGCATGCTCAAAGCCAGTTTGCTGTTTTTGAGCAACATTAAGGCTGGGGAAAATTTGCTTGAGCAGTGTGATGGCAAAAATATAGAGCATAATATAGGCGATGAATCCGCCCACAGCCAGGGCCACATCCCGCAGTTGTGGTTTTCTGTTGGCAAAGCCTACGGCCTTAAAATTTGCCTTTTTACGCTTTAAAAAGAGCCCTAGCAGCACCAGAATAAAGCCTTCGGCAATCAGCACAAATAAAAACTGGGCAATGACCGAGCTATTTAGCCAATCAGTAATTTGCAGCGCATTCCAATGCTTGAGTGCCGGATAGATGGTGACAATCAGGCTAGCCAGAAATTGGCTGATAAAGTAGCTGCCAATGGCCACCACCAAGGCTGCTACCGGCCCCCACGAGATTCTAGACGGCGTTACGGGTGTAGTCTCATCCATAGTTAAAAGTAACGCTTAACGTCCACAACTGTAATCAGGACGAACAACACCATCAGTACCGCAAAGCCAGTACCATGGATGGCTTCTTCCATACGCCGAGACAACGGCCTGCGAATTACCCTAAACAACAGCATGACAAACAAGCGGCCACCATCAAGCGCTGGAATGGGCAGCACGTTCATAATCGCCAGGGTCAGTGAAATAATGGCGATAATCATCAACATGAACTGGTAGCCCAGCAAACTGCCCTCTTTTAAGATGACAAAAATACCCACCGGGCCAGAAACTTGCTGACTTGCGGCAGCAGTATGGCCACGGAATAAGTTGCTCACAGCCGAACCAAGTCCTTTAAAGGTAGCCACAGTAAACTGTTTCATCAGTCCGGCGGCGACAATTGGCGCCGACCAAGTGGAGCGCTGAATACTGTACTCTGTGGGCGATATCCCTAAATAGCCTTTGGGATTATCGGTCTTTTTGCTAGCCTCTACCTCAGCCTGAGTACGGAGCTTAACTAGCACCGGTAGGGGTTGACCGTTCCGGCGAATATAAAATTTTACCGTTTCACCAGCATGACTCCGAGTTATTTGTGGCAGATCGGCGGCTTTTGCTATAGATACGTACGCGTCCGCCGAACCAAAGGGCAAAAATTGGTCACGTACCTGAAGCCCCGCTTTTTCGGCGGGCGAGCCTGGTTCAATATAGCCAACTAATACCTCACTTTTAGCCACGTGTGTGTCACGGGCAACAGTGAACTGATTATCAATCAGCTGCGGCATACCAACGATGGCCAAGAAAGTCAGCAACACAAACGCTGCCAGTGCGTTCATGACCACTCCAGCTACCATAATTTTGATTTTTGCCCATATTGAGGCTGCTCCTAGGCTGCCAGGTGTTTTATCGGCATCATGTTCACCTTTTAAACGCACATAACCACCTAGGGGGAGCCAGTTGAAGCTAAGCGTAAAGCCACTGGGCATCCGTTTGCTCCAGATACGTGGTGGAAAGCCAATGGCAAACTCTTCTACAGCTACCCCATTGCGGCGAGCTTCTATAAAATGCCCAAACTCGTGTATTACCACCAGTCCAACAAATAGAATTAAGCCAATTATTAAGAGTGCGATTGCCATTTAAGCTCCAAATCTCCGTTCACGCGTGTGATATTCATCTAATATTTTATCTAATTCGGCTTCGCTGAAATCCGGCCAAAACGTATTAGTGAAAGCCAACTCGGCATAGGCAGCGCGCCACAACATAAAACCACTAGTCCGCTTTTCTCCAGAAGTTCGGATGAGCAAGTCAAGCACTGGAACTTCTGGCTCGTACAGATGAGCGGTAATACTTTCAATAGAAATACTTTCCGGCGCTGTACCCTTCTGGATGAGTTGCTGGGTAGCCCGCACCAGCTCTTGCTGGCCGCCATAGTTAAAACAGAGTGCTAGCGTGCCTTTGGTATTTTGGGCCGTCTTACTCACTGTCCGTTCAATTGCTTTTAAAACAGATGGGCTCAAGCCGGCTCGTTCTCCTAAGATAAGAATCTTGATGCCAGCCTTATTAAAATCATCTAGATAACTCTCGGTGGCTTTTATGACTAATTTCATAAGATAGCCCACCTCATCTTTAGTCCTTGACCAATTTTCATTCGAAAATACAAACGCCGACAAGTGCGTAATGCCCTTTTCAAAGGCTTTGAGCGCAACCGCCTTAAAGACTTCAGCACCTTGGCGATGCCCTTCCATAGTTGGCAAGCCTTGGGCTTTAGCCCAACGACGGTTACCATCTAGCACAATGCCGACATGAAAAGTAGAAGCTTGAGACATACTGTTCAATTATATAAGATATCGGCCCGATCAGACCGTCATTATTTCAGTTTCTTTGGCTTTGGCGTGGGCATCTATGTCTAATTTTTGCTTGGTAACCAGATCATCCAGCTGTTTTCGGATTGATACAAAATCATCCTCAGTAATGGCTCTATCTTTCTTAGCCTGCTCAGCTGCATGCAACGCCTCGTGGCGAGAACCTCGAATACTTACCATCGTATCTTCAACTTTACCGCTAATGCTTTTAGCAAGTTCCCGCCGGCGTTCTTCGGTAAGCGATGGTATTTGGATACGCACCACTCGTCCGTCATCTACCGGGTTTAACCCGAGTGCTTGATTATCACGAATAGCACTGGCAATTGCTTGAAGATTGCCTGGGTCAAAGGGTGTAATTTGTAGCAACTGCGCTTCAGGCGCGGTCACGTTCGCTACTTGGATCAGCGGCATTGGCGTGCCATAGGCCTCAACAGTCACACCATCCAGCATGCTCGGATGCGCCCGACCGGTGCGGAGTTTTTTAAGCTCATCTTCAAAATGTTCGGTAGCTTGAATGGCTTTTGTCTTAAATTGATCAACTATTGTGTTCGGATCCACTATTGCTCCTTACAGAGGTAATTAAACCTTTACAACCTTATTATAGCCTACTTATTCTGAGACTTCACCAAGAGCCATCCGAGCAAAGCGGCGGACCACGATGTTCTCACCTAATTTGGCGATGTGCTCTTTTACATACTCACCCACTGTCTGATCAGGATTCTTTACAAATGGCTGGTTCAGGAGGCACTTTTCAGCAAAATACTTGTTGAGCATACCTTCGACAATTTGCGGCACCATGTTCTGGGGCTTGCCCTCAGCTTTTACTTTTTCGGTGAATTCAGCCTCGATCTTCTTACGATCCCCAGCTGGAACATCCGTTGCACTAACGTACTGGGGGCTGCTGGCAGCAATGTGCAGGCTAAGATCTTTTACTAGATTAGTGAAAAGTTCATTGCGAGCCACAAAATCTGTCTCGCAATTTACTTCTACCAGCACGCCAATGCGGCCATCGTGGTTGTAGGTACCAATGACCCCGGCGCGAGCCTCGCGCTCACCACGTTTTTCGGCCTTAGTAAGGCCTTTTTTACGCATAGCAGCCAACGCAGTATCAAAATCGCCCTTAGCTTCTACCAAGGCAGCCTTGGCGTCAGTAATACCTACTCCGGTAAGTTCGCGTAATCTTTTGATCTCCTCAATTGATATCTCGGCCATTATTCTTCCTCCGCTGCTGCTTTTTTGGTCGCCTTAGCCTTAGTTGGCTTTGGCTCTGCCTCGTCTTTATCGGTAACTGGCTTCTTTTGCTTGGCTTTTCCGGTGTCAATTGCCTGTTCAATATAATCAGCGAGGAGCTGTACCGTCTTAATGGCATCATCGTTAGCCGGAATGACGTAATCAACCAGGCTAGGATCAGCATTTGTATCCACCACTCCAATGATTGGCACGCCAATTTTCTTAGCTTCACGCAAGCCATTAGCATCGTGAATAATATCAAAGATAAAAACCACACCAGGACGAACGTCCATGTTTTTAATGCCACCGTATAAGTAGTTCATGTGATCAATTTCTTCTTGATAGCGCTGGAGTTCAAGCTTGTTATACTTGGCTGCCAAAGCTCCAGAATCCATTTTAACTTCTAGATCACGCAAGTGCTTTACCCGCTCGCCAATGGTTTTTTGGTTAGTTAACATACCGCCTAGCCATCGTTCGGTAACGAACGGCATATTGGTCTTTTCGGCTAGTTGCTTAGCAATATCTTTAGCTTGGCGCTTGGTGCCTACAATCAGCACTTGCTTGCCTTCGCTGACCGTCCGAGTAATAAAGGCTAAAGCCTCTTCTAGACCCTCAACAGTCTTGGTGAGATCAATAATATGCGTGCCGTCTCGCTTACTGTGAATGTAAGGCGCCATCTTAGGGTGCCACCGGCTGGCCTTGTGGCCAAAATGCGCCCCGGCCTCTAATAACTTCTTAATATCTACCTCTGTGGTAGTTGCCATATGAATCCTTTCTCTTCGCGCCAGGCTTACCGTAAGCGTCCCTACACGGGATAGCTCAGGAGGATTACTGCCTCACACTGCTTAATAATTGACCCTCTTAATATAACAGATGCCCGCCCCTGTTGCAAGCCTGGCAGGCCCCGGGCTTTTAGAAGGATCCTGCTAACTAGCCCGCTCTGCCAAGCTTGACCAGAGGTCAACAGATGTGTATACTTGTTCGTTGACTATGAAGAAAGATATTCACCCTTCTACCTACCGACCAGTTGTTTTTCAGGATCTGAATAACGGCGAGCGTTTCATTACTCGTTCCACCGTGGCTACCGAGGAAACTATTAAGTGGGAAGACGGTAAAGAGTACCCGCTGGTTAAAGTGCACATCTCTAGCTCCTCACATCCTTTCTTTACTGGCCAAGAGAAACTAGTTGACGTAGAAGGTCGCGTCGATCGCTTTAAGGCTCGTCGAGAAGCTGCTGATGCTGCACGGGCCAAGGGCGGCAACAAAGCCACTAAGACTAAGCGTCGTCTTGAGGCCAAGTCTGCCAAAGAAGCCCAAGACATTGTTGTTCCCGCTGGGGAAATTACCAAACCAACTGCCTAGCTAAACAGCTGCTTTTAAAACTGCTTATATCAGTTGTAAGCAGTTTTTTATATACTTAAGCTAAGAACCTATGGATAAAAAAGAACAATCACTACGCGTTGAATACCAGGAGCTGCAAAAACAGTTGCAGGATCCGTCTATTTTTAGTGACCCAAATTATCCAAAACTGGCCAGGCGGCAGGCTGCCTTGGAAGATTTAGTGCTCTTGTTTGAAGAAAGCCATAAGCTCAAGCAACAGATCGACCAAGCCCACGACCTAGTTAATAGCGGTGGCGAGCTGGCTGAGCTAGCAGAAGTAGAACTGACTGAGCTGGAACCAAAATACCAGCGTAACCAAGAAAACCTATCGGCAGCGCTCACCCCCAAAGATCCCAATGACGAAAAAGATGCCGTCATTGAAATTCGGGCGGCTGCTGGCGGCGATGAAGCCAGTTTATTTGCGGGCGAGCTGTACCGCATGTACACCAGATGGGCTGAAACGCATGGATTCAAGATAGAACTCATTAGTGAGAGCGCATCAGAAGCCGGCGGTTTTAAAGAAATTGTCTTTGAAGTACATGGCCCTGAGGCCTACAAGAATCTTAAATTTGAAGGCGGCGTGCACCGGGTCCAGCGGGTTCCTGTCACCGAAAGCCAGGGCCGCATTCATACCAGTACCGTCACGGTGGCCGTTATGCCCGAAGCCGAAGAAACTGATGTTGAGATTAACCCGGGCGACCTGCGAGTAGACGTTTACCGCAGTAGCGGGCACGGCGGGCAAAGCGTCAATACCACCGACTCCGCTGTCCGAATTACTCATGTGCCGACCGGTATTGTGGTGACCTGTCAAGACGAAAAGAGCCAGATCAAGAATAAAGACAAAGCCATGGGCGTACTGCGCTCTCGCCTGCTGGCCTTAAAACTGGAAGAGGAGCAAAAACAGCTGAGCCAAGCCCGTCGTCAACTGATAGGCTCTGGTGATCGGAGTGAAAAAATTCGAACCTCCACCTTTCCCCAGGACCGCATTACTGATCACCGCATCGGCTATAGCCGCAGCAATATTCCCGGAGCCTTAAGTGGTGAAATTGACGATTTGATTGAGCACTTGCAGGCCTTTGAACGCGAGCTCACTACCAATGAAGAGTCATGAATGGTTGGTTGAAGCCGAGCAAACATTAACTCGGGCTGACATCGGTACGGCACGCTTAGACAGCCTAATCTTACTGGAAGACGCCTTAGGCGTTAACCGGGCCCAGGTGTTAGCCCATCCAGAGACTAACCTTTCGAGCGCGCAATTGCTTAAACTGCGTAAGCAGCTTACTCGCCGGGCCACCCACGAACCTCTGGCCTATATTCGTGGTTTTAGCGAGTTTTATGGCCGCCAGTTTAAAGTTGATAAACGAGTACTACAACCGCGCCCCGAAACTGAAACGATGATAGCTCTGGCTACCGAACTAAAATTGGCACCTGGAGCCACCGTAGTGGATGTTGGCACTGGTTCAGGCTGCATCGCTATTACCATGGCCCTACAACAGCCTCAACTGCAGGTACTAGCCACTGATAATGACAATAACTGTCTGGTAGTTGCCCGACAAAATGTCCGCGCCCTAAATGCTAAGGTAACCTGTAAGCTCGGCAATCTAACTGCCCCCTTTAGCCAACAACCAATTGCTGTTGTTCTGGCTAATTTGCCGTATGTTCCAGATGATTTTCAGATTAATCAAGCAGCATTGGCCGAACCTCGCCAGGCCATTTACGGTGGTAGCGACGGACTGGACATCTATCGCCAACTCTTTAAACAACTGACAAAATTACCTACTAAACCTCAGTACGTATTAACAGAAGCACTCCCACCACAGCAGGCAAAGCTCGCAGCACTTGCCAAATTTCACGGTTACCAACTGCTTAAAGTTGATGATTTTATCCAAGTCTTTCAAGCCCAGGCAGCACCAAGCTAAGCACCCAAAAACTTCCAAAAGACTGGGGTCCTGCCGCCAGGTCCGCCCCTATTAAATTTTCACGATACAAAATTTAATAGGGCCGCCCCGCCTGGCGTCACCCCATTTTTATATAAGTTTTGGGTGCTTAATGCTCAGTTGGCGGGCAAAGCTTCGAGCGTGACTTTAACTGTTTGCTGCTTGCCGTCACGAATAATGGTCAGCGTCACCGTATCACCGACTGAATGCTGCCCAACTAACGAGGTGAGGCTATGACTATCATCAATCGCGGTGTTATCCACCTTGGTGATGACGTCTTTTTCCTTTAGTCCGGCTTTTTCGGCGGGGCTGCCGGCAATGATGGCCGCTTGCCCACCTTGCGGTGGTGCAATGTAGGCCCCACGTTTCACACTCAAACCATACTGGCTAGCAAGAGCATCTGTTAAGGACACATACCGCACGCCAACGTATGGGCGCAACAGTTTACCCTGCTGGAGCATCGACTTAATGACACCCTGTACATCATTAATTGGTATAGCAAAACCAATATTTTGAGCATTCCCAGCAATAGCCGTATTAATGCCAATCACTTCCCCATTGGTATTAACGAGCGGGCCACCGGAGTTGCCCGGATTGATAGCAGTATCGGTCTGAACCAGATCTTGTAGATTTTCTACCGTCGAACCACCACCACTGGCTTGGACGCTCCTATTAAAGCCCGAAATAATGCCCGAGGTAACGGTATTTTGAAATTCACCGAGTGCATTGCCAATGGCAATTACCTTATCGCCAACTTGAAGCTTGTTAGAATCGCCTAATTTGGCTGGTGTAAGCGTTTTACCCTTTTTATCATTTATCTTTAGAAAAGCGATATCAAGACTGTCGTTCTCGGAAGTTCGGCCTAGCACGCTAACATCTTTAAGCTCAGTTCCATCGGATAAAACAACACTGACACTGGTAGTTCCCGCTGGCACCACGTGACGATTAGTAATTATCACGCCGTCGCCGTTGAGAATCAGTCCGGTGCCGGCACTTTGTTGCTGTTGGGTTTGGTCAAGGCCAAAGAAAGGGTTTGTGGAGGTACTCTGGCCGGTGGTATTGATGGAAACAACACTTGGTCCAACACTCTTGGCTATGCTGTTAATGAGCTGGCTTTCGCTACTAATAATTTGCTGTTTAGCTTGGAGTGACTGAGGGTTAGCGGTGTTATTCTTGCCACCATACCAGCCACCCAAAAAGCCAGCACTCAGGCTCATAATCAACAGGAATACAACTGTTAGTAGTGGCGTGTTTGGTTGCCGAGCGGGCCTTGTTTGAGGCGCTTGTTCTGAAGCTTTGGCCGGTGGTTCAGCAGCTGCTGTAGCCGAGGGTGAGGTCTTTTCGGCGACGGTTTTTTTAATAGATTTCTCGTTGGTATCCATAACGCTCCACTCCTTGGCTCATTACCTACTAGATTTTTAGATCGTCTTGTCGCCCCAGTTAGAAAAAGCAATCACAATAATCACTACCGCTATCATAACAAATACAATTTGCCGTCGTAGTAAAATTGTTAAGCGATCCTGCTTTTCTAAATAATAGAGGCTGGCTAACCCGAAGCTTAACACAGACAAGATGAGAGTAGGCTGAGAAATGACGCCATAAAACAATAACCAGTGACTCAATATCCAGACCAGTGCAGCCGCAAAGTAAGCCCATAAGTATGATAGAAATCGCGTCAGCGACTCCTCAAAACTAGTGAAAAAGTGCCGAGCCGCGGCGTAGCAAATCATCCATGATAACAGCACCAGCACATAGATAGGTGTGCTACCAAAAGCTAAAAATAAGGCCATCAAGCCGGCTAATTGGCCTATCAAAGCTTGGAGTGAAATCATAAAAACACTTGAGCCAGGCTTAATAAAAATCAACCATAAACCATAGGCAAGTGCCCAGATCAGCTGCCAAAGTTGTGTCCCACTGTGCATCATGAAAATCACTGTCGAGATACCAACTAGTAAATCAATCCCATTAGCACGAACGTTGGCCGGCCAGTGACGCGGCTTAACGGCAAACATGCGCCATTTACTCAAGAAAACCATAGCAAAAGCCAGCTGAACCACATTAATCCGCACGAAGACAAAAATAAGAGCTGGCAAAAGG
>JAQGHD010000022.1 GCA_028288965.1 Candidatus Saccharimonadota bacterium
ATGATTATCGGCCTGGTAAACTACTTAGTAACAACGATACTCGAAGACAAGTGAGCGTTGTAAGGGAGATTTAACGGTGAGCATTTTTAATTACATTAGTATTAGTTCCATGGTGCTGTTAACCATACTTATTTTGATCCAAACGCGTGGAGCTTCACTTGGTGCCGGTTTGGGTGGAAGCAGTGAAGTTAATACGGTGCGAAGAGGCTCAGATAAGACCCTCCACCAACTGACCATTATTTTGGCTGTGGTCTTCTCGCTGTCTCTTATCTTGGGCATTATTGCCTAAAGATAACTGAAATAGATGATTGATAGAGCTACAAAATTACGTTTTAGGCGCTTGTATCGGCGACGTCGCCGGCAGGTAGAAGACCTCGGTGTATCGGCCGAAGAGAATATTGAGCTACACTTTTTTAAACGTTTAGCTCGCTTGGCAGACGTGAGGCGATTTGTAGTTGCCTGGCTGTTACTGGTACTTCTGTTGATTGGCGGCGTAATTTTTCAAGCTAAAGCACTCGGCAAATATTATGAGGTGGTCAAGCCCCAGCCGGGCGGTGTCTATACCGAAGGTATTCTTGGTCAGTTTACAGATGCCAATCCATTGTATGCTTCTGGTGCGGTGGATAGTGCTGTATCACGGCTGCTTTTTAGCAGCCTGTTTAGGTACGATGACCAAAACAAATTAGTAGGTGATTTAGCACAGAGCATTACCGCTGACGATAAGGGTGTGGTATACACGGTTCACCTAAAACCACGTATCCTGTGGCACGATGGCATGGCGCTGACGTCTGAAGACGTGGCCTTCACTTATAAGACGATTCAAAATCCAGACGCCAAATCCTCGCTGGGCAATAGCTGGCAGGGAATTACCATTGCCACACCAGACCGCAGCACGGTGGTTTTTACACTGCCAAATCCCTTTAGTGCCTTTCCGCAAACCCTGACTAACGGCATTGTGCCACAGCACTTATTAAACGGCATACCGGTGACTCGACTGCGCTCAATTGCCTTCAACACTCAGGATCCCATTGGCTCGGGGCCATTTAAATGGGAGGCAGTGGAGGTATCTGGTATAGATCCGGCCGATCGCGAGCAGCGGATTGCCTTGGTGCCAAACGAGCAATATTACGCTGGCAAACCTCAGCTCAATAAGTTTATTATTCGTGCCTTTAGTGATGAAAAGCGTCTAGCAGATAGTTTTAGCAAGCAGGAACTGACCGGAGCAGTCGGACTAACCTCAGTGCCAGAGGCTGGTAGCAAATCATATGCCCAGGCTTACAATATTCCGTTGACCGGCGAAGTCATGGTGTTCTTTAAGAGTTCGGATGATATTTTTGCAGACGGCAAGGTTCGAAAAGCCTTAGTCATGGGCGCTAACCCGGGTGCCATTATTCAAGGGCTGGGTTTTCCCGTTATTGTCGCCAACGAGCCTTTGCTAAAGGGTCAAGTAGGGTATGACAAAACCCTGGTCCAAGCTGGTTTTAACGTGGCAGCGGCTAACAGTTTGCTTGATTCGGATGGTTGGCTCAAAAACGACAAAGGTATTCGCGTAAAGGGTGGCCACCCACTCAGCTTTAAATTATTTTCTCAAAGCAATAGCGAATATGCTTATGTGACCCAAGCTTTGCAAAAAGAGTGGCGGGCAATCGGCGTGGATGCTCAAGTAATTCTTCAACAAGATACGGACCTGCAAACAACCATTAGTTTTCACAACTATGACGCGTTGCTGTATGGGGTAGCGATTGGCAGTGATCCGGACGTCTTTGCCTATTGGCACAGTAGTCAGGCTGATGTTCGCTCGCCAAATCGCCTTAATTTATCTGAATATAAATCGTCCGTGGCTGACCAAGCCTTGGAGGCCGGCCGAACCCGCTCAGATGCCACCCTGCGGACTGTAAAATACCGGGCCTTTTTAGACGCCTGGCGCAATGATGCACCAGCCTTGGCGCTTTACCAACCCAGATTTTTGTACCTCACCCATGGAACTGTCGCTGGCTTCAAGCCAGATGTTATGAACGCCAGTACCGATAGGTTCACTAACGTCCAAAATTGGATGATCCGCGAAGGCCGCGTTAGTAAATAACTGGTGCGGATAAGAGGACTTGAACCTCCACAGGGTTGCCCCTACTAGCTCCTGAAGCTAGCGCGTCTACCAATTCCGCCACATCCGCATAAATAATTGGGCTCAATTGCTTGTACATAGTACGTTTTTACTTCTTTAAAATCAACTCCAGCCGGCCGGTGGTGGTATGCTATAGTAATCAACATAAAGAAACTCTAATGCTTGGCAGGATTTAAACACTCATGAGTAAAGTTGCCCATTACCTACAGGAGCATTTGTTGGGTGAGGTGCTCGGCACAGCAGATGCCCGACGCTTTTTTTCAACCGACGGTAGTGTGTTTAGCGTTACCCCAAGTTTGATTGTCTACCCGCAAAACGAAAACGATGTTCGTAAAACAGCCAGATTTACCTGGCAACTAGCCGAACGGGGTCGCATTATTCCTATGACTGCTCGCGGACACGGCACCGACCAAGGTGGCGCAGCAGTGGGCAGCGGCTTGATATTGGTGTTTCCGGCGCATATGCACCGCATACTGGAGCTGGATGGCAAGAGTGGCCAGGTGATTGTGGAACCCGGTATTAATTACG